>CALMAP010000160.1:32395-35767 GCA_937859825.1 uncultured Terriglobus sp.
ACTTCGAGCGGAACGCGACGCGGCAGAGGAAGTCGCCTATGCAGCACTGGAACGCGAAGAACAATCGAGAAAGGAAGCTTCGCGGCTTGTCGCCGAAAAGCACATACTTGAGAGGGACCTGAAACGTCTGCGTGAGCAGGAAGTATTATCCGAAGAGAGCGAGGCCAAGCGGCTTAAGGACTTCTGGGCAATCCATTTCCCCCAGATTTCTTTCGACCGCCAGCCTATCCACTGGACTTTGAGAAAACGCCACAAGGAGCGCCTCTGTTTAGAAAGACATCTCATGGAAATGGCGCATTCGGACGATCCTGCCGCGTTCAGCCGAGGAAAGATGCGGGGCTCGGGTGAGCATCATTGTGCTTTTCGAATGGAACAGCTTGAGTGCAGAATGTATTACCGGATCAACGGAAAGAAGATACATCTCATGGAGCTTGGCTCAAACCAGGAAACTCACTGACAGGCGTATGTGCCGGGTGCCCCATACATCGCGCTGTTTGCGATGTGTGGGTTCAGGCTTTCGGAGGGGCAGGGCTTCAGCCCTGCCATTCAGCCTCGACCAAGAAACGGCTTCAGCCGCTGAGGAAAGCTCTAGGGTACGTCTGGTTAAGCCTCAGGCGTTTCCCTCAGGGGCTAAAGCCCGTTGATTGCAAACGGTTTACGGCACGGCTAAAGCCGTGCCCTTCCGAAAGCAGGACTTAATCAGAGCTTCCCTAGCACCCAATGCTCATAGAGCGCTTCAGTACTTCCAGACAGGCAAGAGCATTCCGCCTATCTGGCGGTGCGAAGGAGTTTAACCTTTAAGCTCGCATCCTGGCCGGGGAGCCTAATCTGTCATGACACAGTCCCTCAGCGGCTGAAGCCGCCCTGTTGTCAGACCTGTTCGGCACGGCTTCAGCCGTGCCGATGCAGCAGACCCATAAGGAACGCGCGGTCACGGAAGCGCAAAGGAGAGGTCCTTTCCGTCCGCGCGCGAACGGCAGCACACGGCTGGCCGAAGAACCTGAATCCACTCAGGCCAGCCATCGTCCGCAGCGGACGCGCGGAATCAAACGTATTCTCCTCCCGAATGCCATAACCGCGCGGCGTAGAAACAGGGCCCTACGGCATGGCTAAAGCCATGCCCTTCCGAAAACAAGCCAACTCACGCCGGGTGCCCATGTTCCGATCTCGAACGTGGGTTACTAGACTAGTCGGCACTTCAGCTTCCGTGAATCCCACCTTAGCTTTGCGAAGGTGGGGCACCCATCTTCGGGGCGGAGTGAGTTCGTTAGAGCGGTACGGAGGCGGGTGCCCCACCTTCACCGCGTTCTTTGCAGTTAAGGTGGGAGTCTCAGATGTTGAATCACCGCAGACACGAGACCATAATCCTCAGATCAGGACTGTCTACTCGGGAGACGGCGGGGAACACATACATCGCGCGCTTTGCCATATATGGGTTCTGGCTTTCGGAGGGGCAGGGCTTTAGCCCTGCCATCAAACCTCTCCCGGAGAATCGGCTTCAGCCGCTGAGGGAAGTGCCCGCAACCTGCGGCTCACGGACGACCACGCATACTCCTCAGCAGAGGGACACAACCCGCCTTCACCGGATTCTGCTCGATGTAGACCTTGTGGCGCAGATAGTCTTCCCGGTTCCGGATGCGGTGGTCGGCAAAGCCTTTCTGCCACACATCCCTGATGCCTTCTGAAAAGATGGTACCGGCGAGAGAAGCCACCCTTGATTCGTTGCAGGCAGCGTTCGAGCGTGATGCCCTGCGGCGTAAGCAAGAGGTGGAAGTGGTCGGGCATGATGACGAAAGCGTGTAACTTGTAGTGCGGACGATAATGTTGAAGCACCTCAAAGAATAAAGCGGCGCTTCGCTCGACTTGAAAACAGAACGCTTACTCGCACAGTTGGCGGTGACAAAGTAAGTACCAATATTATGGGCCCGTTTGATCGGCAGCATTCCCTCAGCGGCTGAAGCCGCCCTCCTGTGCCAGTAGTGTATGGCATGGCTGAAGCCATGCCCCTCCGAAAGCAGGAGCCAACACTTACAAGTGAGGTGGCCAGCATGCTCACTCGATCGACAGCATTCCTCAGTGGGCTGAAGCCGCCCTCTTGTTGCAGCGCTGTATGGCAGGGCTAAAGCCCTGCTCCCCTGAAAAGGCCTGCCAAAGCCGGGCACCCCAAACATCATGCTCTTTGCGACGAAAGTGTCTGCCTTTCAGGCAGGTAACTACCGGCCACACTATAGGTCCATTTCCGGCAACGGTGTACGCCATTTTGCTGTTCATGAAAGTGGGCGGGTGCCTCACCGACTTCACGAACTCCCTTACAGGCAGCCACGCAATAAGTCGTCTAAGTTGGATGAGGCTCGATCTTCGGGAACAAACGGTGCGGCGCGGTGTCTACCGCTGTAGCTCCGTCTGCTCTCGCAGAATCGAGTTGTACCTTGTTCGAGAATGCCTTGGTCGAGTCCTCCGGCAGGCTTAAGTCGAAGTCCAGATACTGGATGATGGCGACGTTTGCCTTCAACCTTGCCATCCTGGCCGTAATGGTTCTTCTTCCGCTGCTGCATCCCGAGGCGCTGCCGAAGACGGCGCTGACCGCAATGCTCACGGCCCCGCCGCCACCGCCACCGCCCACCACACCACGGGCCCAAGTCGTGAAAGCGATCAAAGCCGTGGCTCCGCTGAACGCGATGACCGCTCCCACGAAAATCCCTCACAAAGTTGACGTGGACAAGGAGCCGCCACCGCCAATGACTGCCTTCGGTGTTGTCGGTGCATCCATGAGCGCCAGCAGCGATACGAGGGATGGTGTGTTCGGCGGGATAGCACTCAGCAATGCAACGGTGGTTGCAGCGAAACAGCCGGACAAACCGAAGCAGCCAGGCAGGATCAATCTTTCAAGCGGCGTGGCAGCGGGTGCAATCCTTACAAAAACCACGCCGAATTACCCGGCGATTGCCAAGGCAGCGCACGTCTCCGGAGCGGTCGTGCTGCACGCCATCATCTCAAAGACGGGCGCGATTGAAAGTCTCCAAGTCGTCTCCGGCCCGGAGATGCTGCGTGCCGGCGCCCTGGATGCGGTGCGCCAATGGCGCTACAGGCCATACCTGCTGAACGGCGAACCGACGGAGGTGGAAACGGCAGTTACGGTGAACTTTTCGTTTGGTGGATAAGTATTGAGTCCCCGCGTAGACAGTCCGGATGAGGAGCACGCCATCTCCGCAGCCATGTCGAATGCCGTGGCTTTCACCCCCAAGGTGCGCCTTGGCATTGTGCTCTCTGTCGCTTTTACCTGCACCAGCGTAAGTGAGCGAGAGTAAGACCGGCAGATTTCTGTCAAGCCCTTTCTCACTCGAAATGCTTGACTATGTTGCACTTATTGTT
>CALMAP010000161.1:0-1742 GCA_937859825.1 uncultured Terriglobus sp.
GTAGCGAGGATGAAAGAAACGCCTCTGACGCATTCTCGTTGGTTTCGCGCATCAGGAATCAACCTTAACTGGTCTGCAATGTTCAACTTGCCAAGATATAAAAAGTATTGGCAGAAGTCAGCGGAAAGGACTTGCTGATACGTGTTTTCCGGTATCAGAGTGCATCCTGCAATGACAGGTGCCTTCTTTGAGGCGGCGAACGACGCAGATATGCGGACGTTCGTACCGCGGCGAAGGGGTTCACGTCATTCCACCGGAGAACCACCTATGTTCAGGAAGCCATTCTTTCCCGTATCGAATGCCCAAACGTCGAGCCACAAGACATTGGCAATGGGCAGCGCTCTTCTTCCACTCTCTCTCGCGGCCATCTTCTCACTCGGCGCGAGCGCACAGGGCATTCAGCAGTTTGAAGGACACGTCGCCGACTCGGCCGGCGCCGCCATCCCGGGCGCAACCATCACCGTTCATAACGAGGCCACCGGCGTAGACGTCGTGGTCAAGACGACCGGCGCAGGCGACTACACGGCGACCTACCTCAAAGTCGGCAAGTACTCCATCACGGCAACGATGGACGGTTTCCAGGCGTTGACCAAGACCCATATCAATCTGGACATCGACCAGACGTCCAAGATGGATTTCAGTCTGCCCGCCGTAAATGTCACCGAGCAGATCACAGTGAACTCCGACGCTTCGCAGATTGAGCTTGCCAAGGCCGACCGCGGCGAGACCATCGAGTTTGAGCGCGTGCAGGAACTGCCACTCGACGGCAGAAATGCGTTCTCCCTCTTCGCACTCAGCCCGGGAACCCAGATTGTCACCAACCCGATCTACCCGCGCCAGTTCGATAACGTGAACCAGGGCCTGATCGCGAACGGCGTCACTATCAACCCGGCGGCGCAGTATATCGACAACCTTACGAACGACAACGCCGGCAACTACTCCGGCTACAACGTTCCGCTGGATTCGGTCGGCCAGTTCAAGGTGGTGTTGAACGCTTATGACGCGTCTTACGGCCGCTCCGCAGGCAGCGTGGTGAACGTCTCCGTAAAGTCCGGCACCAACAGCATTCATGGCGTGCTCTATGAGTATGCCCGCCGACCTTACCTGGATGCGAACACCTGGATTTACAACTTTAACCCCGTCGGCCTTCGTGCGCGGCATTCCCGCGACCAGTTCGGCGTTCAGTTTGAAGGGCCGGTCGTTATCCCCCACCTGTACAACGGCAAAGACAAAACCTTCTTCGAACTGCAGTGGGAGCAGCTTTACGAGAGCATCCCGAACACCACCCCGACCATTTCGTCGATTCCTAACCCGCAGTGGCTGACCGGTAACTTTCAGGGCGCGCAGTATTACAACACCGTGACCCAGTCGTTGATGCCCCTCGTCATCTACGATCCGCTGTCACCACTGGTCACGTTCCGGGATCCCGTTGACGGCAAAACCAAGACAGGTCACACGCCGTTCGCAAATAACATTATCCCGGCCAACCGCATCAGTCCTGTTGGCGCAGCGCTTGCCAGGTATTACGCCGGCATCACACCCAACTACGACCCGGGCCCGGGCTTCGCGCCGTACCAGAACAACTTCTACTACGTGCAGGTTGAGAACGATCTCGCGCGGAACGGCACGGTCAAACTCGACCAGGTCTTCGGTGCCAAAGATCGTGGCACGCTGCGCTGGGGCGGCTTTGAGCGCTTTGCCAACCAGAACCCCAACGGTATTCCGGCGAACGATCCGGCCAA
>CALMAP010000161.1:1752-3652 GCA_937859825.1 uncultured Terriglobus sp.
TCAGATCTCAAGCCAGGTGCAGCCGGCAGAGCTGCAGTTCGCCGTGGAGGAGATCCATACCTTCTCGCCGAACTTCATCATGAACAACAAGGCGATCGTCAGCACCTACAAGCAGGGCCTGACCTTCGGAACCCGCGGCAACTATCTATCGCAGCTGGGCTTCTCGCAAAATTTCATCAACAACTCGTTCCAGCAGAACATGATTCCGTACATCACCGCGACAGCGAACCAGACCGGTGCCGCTGCATTCATCCCGCTGAGCTCCACCACGCCGGGCCGCCGCAACGTGGCTCACGAAGTGGCCTACGAGCCTGATGTCACCTTTGTTCACGGGCGGCATACCGTGCGCGCGGGCCTCGACATGCGTCTCTTGCAGTACACGACGACGGCTCCCGGGCAGAACAACCAGTTCGGGTTCACCAACACCTTCACGGGCCAGCTGGGTCCGGGCTACGCTTACGCCACCGGATACACGTCAGGCAGCTCGATCGCCAGCCTGCTGCTGGGCGATCCGAACTCCGGCACATCCGGCAACCAGATCAGCCCTTTCTACTCCCAGCACTACTACGGGCTTTGGGCGCAGGACGACATCAAGGTAACCTCAAAGCTCACCCTGAACGTGGGTCTTCGTTACGATCTGCTGGGTGCCCGCACCGAGCGGCGCAACCGGGTGAACGGCGCCTTCAACACAATGGCGGCGAGCCCCGTGGACGCCCAGATCGCCAATCGCGCGGGTCTCACGGGAGCCCTTGTGGGTGGCCTGACCTTCGCGGGCGTGAATGGTGTTCAGCGCGGCGCATACGCAACCGACCTGAACAACATCCAGCCGCGGTTCGGCGCTGCGTATGCTTTCTCAGACAGCACGTCACTCCGGTTCGGCTTTGGCGAGTTCTTCGTCAACGACGAGTCGGTCAACGGCGCGGGTAACTCCACCGCCACCGGCGCCGGCGCGGGCGGCTTTGCGTCCACCACCACCTATAACAACTCGAACGATGGTGGCATCACGCCCTACGGCAACCTGGACAATCCTTTCCCGAGCTTTGTGCAGCCGCTTGGGGCAGGCCTGGGTTACGCCACGGGTGTGGGTGGCGCGCTCACCTTCGTCAATCCGGACTTCAAGATCCCATCCGTCTGGCAGTACAGCGCCTCCGTGGAGCAGTTGCTCTCAAAGCGGGACACGCTGGACATCAGCGTGACCTCCACACGGGCGCACGGTCTGCCGGGCAGCGACGACATTAACCATGTGTCGAGCGCGTACTACGCCAAGTGCGACCCGGAACGTGGCGCCAAACCTACAGACCGCGTCACCTACTGCGACGGCACGGGCCCGCTTGCCCGGGTCACCAGCCCCTTTTACCAGGTGTCCGCGTTCGCGGGCACGGCGTACTACACCAGCCCCACGATTTCGGCAGGTGCATTCACGCGCCCCTTCCCGCAGTTTACCAGCATCACTGAGAGCAATCTTAACCTGATTCACAGCTGGTACAACTCGCTTCAGGTGACGGTGGCACACCGTGCCTCGCGCGATCTGACGCTGCACTTCGCCTACACCTGGTCAAAGAACATGCAGGCCGGCAACATCATCGATCCAGTCAACCGCGTCATCGGCCGCAACCTGGTATCGAACGACCGGCCGAACATCCTCACCTTCTCCGGCGTGTACTATTTGCCGGTTGGGCGGGGCCGCACCTTCCTCGGGCACACGAACCGCTTCGTTGATGCCGCACTCGGCGGCTTTGAGATCGCGCCGTCGTACGTCTTTAACTCAGGCAATCCCTTCCAGCCGACGGTCAACTTTCCGACAACGACGAATCTCGCGAACTACCGCCTGACACGGAACCTGCAGGTACCTTTCTCGGAACTGCAGCCGGACTCGTCGCATGCGTACAAGCGCTTGCGC
>CALMAP010000161.1:3662-9932 GCA_937859825.1 uncultured Terriglobus sp.
GTGCCACGCCGTGCGCCGGCTATGAGGCCCAGGACACAGGCGCCATCACCAATGGTCCCTCGTACGTCAACGCTGGCTGCACCGGTGGACCTGCCATCGTCAGGATCCTGTCGCCATACACGGCGGTGCAGAACATCGTCTTTACCGGCGTTCGCTACCCCAGCATTCATAACTTCGACGCGAGTGTCTCCAAGCGATTCTCGTACAACGAGCGCATCAACCTGCAGTTGCGCATGGATGTAATCAACCTGCTGAATCATCCCAACTTCTCTTATTCGGCGTTCGGTGATGGCTACAACACCGACCCAACCAACGCGAATTGGGGAACGATTTCAAAGGGGCCTCAAGGCCCGGCAAACCCCGCCCGCGAGGTCCAGCTTTCAGGCAAGCTGAACTTCTAACAAGCTGCTACTCAGTTCGCTGGCCTTCATAGACCGGGCGAACTGAGTAGTCCGTAAAGATTCAAGATGGCTGCTTGCCACGGGTAGGTCACGCATCGTCATCTTGTCTTCAATGCTTTCTCCAGCGCCGTGACGCGAGTGCGTCACGGTGCCTTTTTCAACAAAGATAGACAACATCGCATGGCAGATCGACTGCGCGTAGGAGCGACATCTTGACCGGCAGCACTTCATGGAAGCGAACGCGAGTGAACAAACCTACACTTCGCCATTACGGCAGCAGGAGTGCCGCTCTGCTTTGCCTCCTGCTGATAAGTCTGGTGCTTACGCCGCTAGCCTCTAGCCAGGGACTTACGGGCAAGTGGGCGGGACTCTGGCGCACTCTGGATAACGGCGAGGAAGATCCCATGTACCTGGACCTCTACCAGGAAGGCTCTAAGATCACGGGAACAATTACAACTATCGGGCACATTTGGCAGGTCAACGGAACAGCGACCGGGAACCGCTTCGAAATCTTCTTTTCTCCTCGCGACAAGAAGCCGCGTGTCACAGGGGAGTTGGCCGGCAGCGAGCTTCACCTGACGAGGGAGGACGCGCAGTTCACCGCGGTCGCCGCCAAACCGGGTGACGCCTACCCGCCCTTCGAACACATGACCCTCCCAGCCCTGCACGATGTTCCACCAAACAATCTGGCGGCCTTGCCGCCCATGGGCTGGAACAGCTGGAACCTCTTCCAGAACAACATAGACGACAAGACCGTCCGCGCCATTGCGGACGAGATGGTCGCCAACGGTATGCGCGACGCCGGCTACGTTTACATCAACCTGGACGACACGTGGGAAGGCGTGCGGGATGCGCAGGGCAACCTGCAGGCGAACCACAAATTTCCTGACATGAAAGGCCTTGCCGATTACGTGCACGCACGCGGCATGAAGCTGGGCATCTACTCCTCCCCCGGCCCACGCACCTGCGCGGAATATCCGGGCAGCTACGGGAATGA
Source organism: uncultured Terriglobus sp. (assembly GCA_937859825.1). Lineage (GTDB taxonomy): Bacteria > Acidobacteriota > Terriglobia > Terriglobales > Acidobacteriaceae > Terriglobus. Next base: position 5,061 of record CALMAP010000161.1, read on the forward strand.
GGAACAGGACGCGCGGACCTTTGCCAGCTGGGGTATCGACTACCTGAAGTATGACTGGTGCGGTGCCCGCATGCTGTACAAGAACGAAGACATGCAGGCGCTCTATCAGAAGATGGGCGATGCCCTGCGTAAGGCTGACCGGCCGGTGGTGTACAGCCTGTGCCAATACGGCAACGCGAAGGTGGAGACGTGGGGCGCAAAGGTGGGCGGTAACCTGTGGCGGACGACCGGCGACATCAGCGATACCTGGACCAGCATGATCGCGAACATCGAAAAGCAGGTACCGACCGCACCCTATGCGGGCCCGGGGCACTGGAATGATCCCGACATGCTTGAGATCGGGAACGGCGGCATGACCGATGAGGAGTACCGGACGCATATGTCGCTCTGGGCCGTCACGGCTTCGCCCCTGCTCGCCGGCAACGACATTCGCAAGATGTCCCCTGCCGTGAAGTCCATTTTGCTGAACAAGGAAGTGCTGGCTGTGGATCAGGACGCGCTGGGCAAACAGGCGTCCCCCACCAGAGCGGGCGATGTGGAGACGTGGGTCAAGCCGCTAGCGGACGGATCTGTCGCAGTGGCGGTAGTGAATCTGGGCGCGTCAGCCACGACGGCGAAGGTACAGGCAGACAAGCTCGGCATGCCGGGACAGGCGTTCTCCGCACGTGACCTTTGGGCACACACAACCGTTCCCCTGCAGAAGGGCACCTACACGGCGGCGCTTGCTTCGCACGGTGTCGTGATGTTGCGGGTGGCCCCGGCGAACACGGCAACGAAGCAGTAGAAGCCGCAGAACATGGGAGGAAGAAGATGCAGCGACGTGATCTGATTCGGCTTTCGCCGTTGGTACTTGCCTCATGCGGCGCGGGGCAGGTTGCGTATGCCGATCCTGCACCGGTAACGGTCACCGCCGCGATCTTTGACGTGCGCCAGTATGGTGCAACCGGCTACGGCAAGACGGTCGACACGCCCGCGATCAACCGGGCGATTGAAGCCGTTGCCGCTGCGGGCGGGGGTACGCTCGTCTTTCCGGCAGGGACGTATGTCTGCTTCACGATTCGTCTGCGCTCCCATGTGAGCCTCTATCTTTCAAGCGGCTGCACCGTCCTGGCCGCGGACTCGCCGAAGCCGGGCGAAACCACGGGCTACAACGGCGGCGTGTACGACGCGGCAGGTCCGGCGCAGCCCTGGGAGGCGTACCAGGACTTTGGACACAACCACTGGAACAACTCCCTCTTGTTCGGCGAAGGCCTGCAGAACATCGCGATCACCGGGCCCGGACTCATCCACGGCAAGGGTCTTTCACACGGCAGCGACAGCAGCCGGCCGGGGCAAACTTCGTTCCATGCCGAGCAGGCAGGTGTCGGCAACAAAGCGATTGCGCTCAAGAACTGCCGCAATGTGTTGCTGCGCGACTTCTCCGTATTGAAGGGCGGCCACTTCGCGGTGCTTGCGACCGGCGTCGACAACCTGACGATCGACAACCTGTGCATCGACACCGACCGCGACGGCATGGACATCGATTGCTGCCGCAATGTGCGCGTCTCAAACTGCACGGTCAACTCACCCTGGGATGACGCGATCTGCCCGAAGTCAAGTTATGCGCTGGGCTCTCCACGGTCCACCGACAACGTGACGATCACCAACTGCTTTGTGGCCGGTATCTATCAACTTGGCAGCGTGATTGACGGCAGCTGGAGGAGGTTCACCGCCGCCGACCGATCTCCGCGGAACGGCCGCATCAAGTGCGGCACGGAGTCAAACGGCGGCTTCCGCAACATCGCCATCACCAATTGCGTTTGTGAGGGCTCAAAGGGCATCGCACTTGAGTCGGCAGATGGTGCCACGCTTGAAGATGTAGCCATCATCAACATCACCATGCGTGAGGCGAGTGACGCACCTTTGTTCCTGCGCCTGAACCGGCGCAATCGCGGCCCCGTTGACACGATGCGGGCAGGAACGCTGCGCCGCATCCTGATCTCAAACGTGGTGAGCCACGATTCGGCGGCGGTCACCTCCGCAATGTTCTCAGGCATCCCGGGCAATCTAATACAGGACGTCAAGCTGACGCAATGCTATTTCGGCCACGCCGGCATACCGACTACGGATATGCGCGGCAAGTCTATTCCTGCCTGGCAGAGTATCCGCGTCCCCGAGATCGAAGAGGAGTACCCCGACTTGAACCGGTTTGGAGCGACACCGTCACAGGGGCTGTTTGTTCGCCACTTGCAGAACCTAGAGGTCTCGCACCTGGAGGTCGCAGCGGAGGCCCCGGATCCGCGTCCGGCGTTCTGGTTAGAGGACGTACACCGCGCCGATTTCTTCGCCGTGACCGCACCAATACAGCAGCCGAACTTCGCGTTACACAACGTGAGCGATCTGCGCATTGCATGGTCCCGCGCAGCTAAGGACCTAAATGTGCAGACCGCTGCCGACCAGTTGGTGTAAACATGCCACCAGCACCGACTACATGCAATACCTCGCTCTCTACCAGGATTCACCCGCAGTGGTACAGCGCACCCTTGGCGAGTAGCGGAAATCAATCGTCTTGCTGAAGTGTCGCAATAGGGTCAAAGCTTCGGAAAATTGAGGTGTCCGAAAACGCTGTTTTCGACCCTAGTGCTACGCATCCGGCGCTCAAAAGGGATGTAGCGTTGGGGTATACCCACTGTAAAACTCGAAGCGGCGGCCTCTAGCGAATGGGTGCGTTACATTTCATGGAACGCACCCATTCTTATTCAGTGACCGGAGTCAAATACTTGGGCTGGATAGTCAGCTTTAAGAGGCTGCACGAAGAGAGCGCTTGGGGTGAGCCAAGGCTTCTGCCGCTTGCCCGCTTCCGTATTGGGCCGTCACTGCATGACTCTTCAGAATTCACTTGCCACGATTCTCACTTTGCCGGTATAAGTTCAGCAATTCCAAAATCTGTTCTTCAAAATCTCGTTCGACGAGGTAATTTGATGTTCTGCCTTGATGCCTATTTCTTAGGCCGGTCGCGGCCGTGCGCCTTCTTGCTCATAGCTGGCCTTGGCCTCTGCTGTGGCAGCGCTCTTGCACAACTCACCGTACCCGAACCGCAGGAGCAGCAAGCGGCGACCATGTCTGCGCCTGTAAAGAGCACGGACTCTCCGTCCTTCACCGATCTCAACGACATCACCGTTCACGATGACGCGCTGATGTTGCTGGCCAGGCATATCGCGGCCGGATCCTCGTGGACGGCATTGCGGGTCAAAGGCTCCGTGACTTTTCCAGGCGGGGGCAGCGCCAGTCCCGCGAGCCTTCTTATCCAGAATGAAAATCAAGCGGTCCTCAAGGTCCAGCAATCATCGGGCATCGTCGCGATTGCGGTGGAAGGCGCGTTCCGAAGGACGACCTATGCCGATGGAACTTCGAATGTAGACCCGACGCCTCTTGGCAGTGCAGGACTGCTTTCTTTGCAGCTGCTTCACAGCCCGGCGCTTGCAGAGCGCCTACTCGCATTTAAGAAGGATGGCACTCAGACTGTGAATGGCGCGACCTGCGACAAGCTAAGTCTCCGTTACACGCTTACCAGGGCGAAAGTCGCTCAGGGTAAGCTCCCGCACAATGTACAAGTCGACTTCTATTTTGACGCTAACACTCACCTAATCGTTCAGTCGGTAAGCTCTGTGATCGTTCCCGGACTTGCAAGTCCAAAGTTGCTGACTACAAGCTATAGCGGATACAAACCGTTCGGCCTGCTGGTCTTTCCCCAAAGGATTACGCAAATGATCGGGGACATGCCCCTCTGGGACTTCGCCGTCTCTGACGTGGCTGCCGAAGCCAAGATCGATTCCAAAGAATTCGTCAAGTAGGAACCATGCGCAAGTTCTTGAGACTGTTCCTTATCTGCCTCTTTGCCTGCAGCGCGTCATCCGCCCAAACATTCAGCGGGTACATCTACGACGCTGGCAGTCCTGCCTACAGCGTGAACTTTCCCGTCGAGAACGGCTATATCAATGTAGCCAATGGGAACCTGCACATGGAGTTCCCGATCGGCAACCTGCCTCAGCGTGGGGCGCTCAAGCTGAACGAGCGCCTAGTCTACGATTCGCACTGGTGGAAGATCGGGCATTACAGCAACTACTACTGGTGGCCGGACAACCTGCCCAGGAACCAGCATCTTGCAGCTGGATGGCGCTTCATGAACGGGGCAAGTACAGGCACGCTCCAGTCCAGCATGGGTTACTACAACAGCTATGCTTGCGACGATTCAGGGAACTACGCTCAAAGCGCCTCTTACAACTACACCTGGCAGGATGAACTCGGAACGGCCCATACCTTCGACGGCGCCTTCTACTACGACTACAACGGCTGCAATCCGAACAGCGGTTATGACGAACAGTCCAGTGCCGCCGCGAACGACAGCAGCGGGCTCATTCTTTCAGCCAGCGGAAACTCAGCGAGCGGCCCGGACAGCGTCGTGATTCGAAATGCTTCCGGCACCCAGGTCTACCCGCGGATTGCAGACCGTTACGGCAACTTCTGGTCGACCGATGGGAATGGCGATCTGGTCGACGACCGGGGGCAAACGCCAGTCGCCACCACCTATGACGACGCGAACCACAAAATCTACTTTGATGTGCTGCGGCAGGGCGGTAGCCGCGTACGCTACACCGTCACAACAGTCCAGGTCTCTCCCAACACGGCTTTCGGAGAGAGTCCAGTGCGGGAGTACCCGAACGGCAGTAACGCGCAGTTGCTGAATGCAGTGCAATCGATCCAGCTTCCGGACGGAACGCAATACACATTTGAATACGACGCCTCCTACGCGATGATGACGAAGATGACGCTGCCCACAGGTGGGGTCATTCAGTATGGCTGGGACACCTTCCAGGATTCCTACAAGAACAA
>CALMAP010000162.1:0-6332 GCA_937859825.1 uncultured Terriglobus sp.
AGCTTGGAGCGCCTGTTCAGTTGCCACTTTTGGGAAACTGTTGGGCGGTAGTCCGGGTTCAACTGCAACGCACCCAGGGCGGCAGTCGGGCGCTCTGTTTCGCTTTGAAAGGTCCGCGCAAACGAGTCAGACTCTGCAGCAATATCGCCGCCGCCCAGGTACAGCTTCAGGGGCGAAGCAGATTCGGGACGGTAGCAAAGCGAACGGCGGCGCATCTCTAGAAAGATACGGCCGGGGCTGATACCGCGTCCCGTCAAAAAGACATTCACTTCCGCGGGTGCCTGAAGGTCTGCGCCAATGGTGAAGGGCAATGTTGGTTGCGCAAGGCTGACCTGACCCTGTGCCGTCTCTGCGCCGCCCCCCAGCAGGGAGGGAGAGGTGATGGTTGCTCGCATGCCGAGCGCCACCGGGGCTACCGGGGCATTCTCAATCTTGATACGCTCCACCGGCACATGCCCGGGCAGCAGGATCGACGCGCGAAACACCTGCATGCCAGAGTTGCCATCGTCTTGTTGCACCTGTTGCAGCATGCCTGTCGCCGACGTTTCATACAGTGAGCGGTCGTCCAGCGGCGTATCCCCACTATCGAGTGCACGTTCGTCGAACGACTGCTCGATCGCATAGGGCAGTTCCGCCCCTTCCTGATAAAGCCGCAGGTCACGGAGCGCTGGCGCGGCATGCGAAAATGTGTCCGAATCCAACACCACGCAGGCTTCGGCACGCGGTGCACGGCGTGGAGGGTCAATGGTACGCATCCATTGGAAGTTTCGCAGAGTTGCGGGGACGGTACGCTTTCCCGCCATGTCCGCCGGAGACTGCTGACCGCATGCAGCCGGCAACAGAAAACTTCCGGTAAGCAGCGCACAAGCAAGAGCATGCCGGAAGTTCATCGGACTTTATTGTAGACACCCCGGTAGGCTAGAGGTACGGGAGAAACAGAAGTGGAACTGCTGCTGATTGAAGACGACCCGTTAACGTGCGAAGTGCTGTCGCTTCTTCTTACGGCGGACGGGTGGCAGGTCACTACAGCGGGCAGCGGCGAAGCCGCCCTGACCTGCCTACAAGAGGCTTCGACATTTCCCGCACTCATTTTGTGTGATCAGAAACTTCCGGGTTTGAGCGGGAGTTCTCTCGCTGAGGCCATTCGCTCCACATACCGTGAAACGGTATCTGCACCCGTGAGACTGTTCGCGATCAGTGCTTCTCGTGGGATTGTTCCCGATGGCTACGAAGCGCTCTTAACAAAGCCTTTCTCAGCAAGCGATGTACGAAAACTGTTCGAGCAGGTTCCGCTTCAGGCCGATGCGCCTAACGGACGACCTGAGGCAAGAGCAGACGACGTGATGGCTTTTCCTGTGATCGATAAGCACATTTTTAAAAAGCTGCTGGCCAGCATGGGAACAGAGCGCCTGCGCGATCTTTACCTGTTCGCGATGGCGGATGCTGCAGACCGTGTCCATCGTATCCAGTCTGCGCTTGCCGCTGGAAGAGAAGATGAGATGGCTAAAGAGGCCCACATGTTAAAAGGCGCAGCCGGCATGGTGGGGGCGCGGCGTCTCGCTGATCTGGCGCAGGTATTTGAAACGCAGGCATTGGCCGATAGTGAGACAACAGAATTTTATAAGGTGAAAATGGCTATGCTGACCGCGGCGTTAGACGATATACAGCTTATGCTGAAGACGCTGTTTCCGGCGCGGAAGTAAATGCGCTGGGGTACCCCGTCTGCGGTTCGCTTGCCACTGCGGCGTGGAGATAGAGTGATGCCAATGAAAAGAGATACCTTCGGGACCGCTGTTGCAGCCCCTGCAGCGATACGCCTCATCGTGGCAGACGATCACCCCGTAGTACGCTTCGGCGTGAAGAACATGCTGATGCAGGAAGAAGGGTTCCAGGTGGTGAGCGAGGCCGGCGACGGCGACGAAGCCATCACGCAGGCGCTCGAGCACGAGCCGGACATTCTGCTGCTTGACGTACAGATGCCTCGCCTTCCGGGCCTGGAGGCAATGCGCGCCATCATGAGCAAGTCGCCGCGCGTAAAAATCATTTTGCTTACCAGCACCATATCAACGCAGCACGTGATCGAGGCCCTGCAAATTGGTGCCCGCGGCATCGTATTGAAGGACTCTGTAGCAGGAGACCTGAGCGAAGCCATTCGCGCGGTGTACAGCGGAGACTACTGGATTGGCGGTGAGCGCGTGGTGAACCTGCTGCAGGCGCTGCACGGCCTGATGCAACAGGCCTCCGCCGCGCCGGAAAAGAAGACCTATGGCCTGACGCCGCGTGAGCTTGAAGTGGTGCAAAGCATCGTGGAAGGCTGTTCCAACAAGGACATCGCCCGGCAGTTCTCCATCAGCGAAGAGACAGTGAAGCGCCACCTGTCGAACACCTTCGACAAAACCGGTGTCTCCACACGGCTGGAACTTGCACTGTTTGCGATCTCCCACAAACTCGTCGACCCCATCTAGTCTGTCCCGTCTGCTGCAGGCCTCGAGCGCGACTTATCAGCAGCAATTTGCGTCCATAGGTACATGCAGGCATCTTTGCTCCTGAGGAGAAGCCGGACAGGAAAGTCTTGCGCCCGCTTCACCCCAAAGGCGCTGGCTGCGATCTGCTGCATCCTTTATGTTTCCTCACTGCATGCCCAGGTGCAGGAGGAGCCGGAATCAGAAAAAAATAAACCTGTTCCATCCGCGGTGCAGCCACGGGCATCTTCTGAACCGTCCAGCGAAGTGCCTCTTCCGGACTCGGCTGGTCAGTCTCTGCATCCGGATGAAAACTCCATCACGGGCCTGATCACAGACCGTTCCGGCGCGCTGGTGAGCGGTTGCCGCATCGTGCTGGTCTTGCACGACCACTTTGTGCAACGTTCCACCGTCTCAGGCTCCGACGGTAGCTTCAGCTTTCGCGGAGTTCCTCCAGGTGCCTTCACCATGACGGTGACACGCGATGGCTACATGATGCGCACCATCACAGGAAACATTCAGACTGAGGAGTCGCTCGATCTTCCCCAGGTGGTTCTGGGTGTCGCTGGTTCCGCTGCGAATGTGCAGGTGTTCGCATCCACGCATGACATTGCAGTCGAGCAGGTGCGGCTTGAAGAGAAGCAGCGTGTGCTCGGTATTTTTCCAAACTTTTACATCAGCTACATTCCCCACCCCGTTCCGCTCAGTAGCCGGCAGAAGTTTCAATTAGCCGCTCGCTCAACCATCGATCCCGTGAATCTTGCGTTGGTTGGTGTTACTGCGGCGATCGAGCAGGCTGCCGATACGTTTCCAGGCTATGGTCAAGGCGCAAGCGGATTTGGCAAGCGATACGGCGCGGGCTTCGCAGACGGCGCGATCAGCACCACGATTGGGGGCGCGATTCTACCTTCCCTGCTTCACCAGGACCCGCGCTACTTCTGGAAGGGTCAGGGAACGAAGATGCAGCGCGCCCGTTATGCGGTGACCCGCATTGTGATCTGCAAAGGTGATAACGGTCGATGGCAGTTCAACTACTCCAGCATCTTCGGCAATCTGGCGAGCGCGGGCCTGTCGAACCTCTACTATCCCGCGAGCGACCGCAACGGCGCCGGACTCACCATCAGCAACGCACTGATCGGCACCGCGAGTGGCGCCATCGCCAACCTGTATCAGGAGTTTTTCTCGCGCCGCATGACTCCCAGCGCGTCGCGCATTCCTCTACCTTCTGATGCGCGGTGAATCGCAGGACCAAATCCGCAGATTCCACCGAACGGAAGTAATCTGCCCGAGATTGCGACAGTACTTTGTGCCCGGGCTACCCCCACGTTCGTGGGGGCATCGGACATAGGGATCGGCCGTTCCCTATGCAGGCCGGACAGAGGATGGAATGAATAAGATTCGAGTGAAACAATCGCTGCTTTCGGCAGTAGCAGTGTTGGCCTTTGCGTCAGGCCCGGTTGCAAACGTTGTTGCGCAAGAGCAGAACCCAACTGCAGACCCAACAAGTTCACAGCGAGGTGCACGCGCCTCGGGCGAAATCAACGGAGTGCCTCTGTATCGCGTGACCGTGGTGCAGCGGGATCTGGATGCGGTGAACTATTTCCACCGCAGCGGCTCCACGAAAATCAGCTTTCGCGGCACGCCACTTGCACCTTCAGTAAAAGGCGAAGCGAAGGTTCAGAGCGAAAAAGGCCGCATCTCTGTCGACGTGCATCTGGAAGGGCTGACCCCGGCAAACGGTTTTGGGCCCGAGTACCTGACTTACGTTTTGTGGGCGATCACACCGGACGGTACTCCGCAAAACCTCGGGGAAATTCTTCCTGACGGCAAGAAAGTAGACATCCACACAACCACCAATCTGCAGTCCTTTGGTTTGATCGTGACAGCGGAGCCGTACTTCGCCGTCCGCGTTCCCAGTGACATCGTCATCGCACAGAATGAAATCATCAATGACAAGACAAGCGGCGTACTTGAAAAGGTGAATGCTCACTACAGCCTGCTGCCACGCGGTCTCTATGCACAGACCAGTGGTTCGAAGACGGTGCTCGATCCCATCACGCGGAACGAGCACAGTCCACTTGAGCTCTACGAAGCACACAACGCCTATAACATCGCGCGACTTGCAGGAGCGGAGCAGTTCGCGCCAGACATCCTGGCACAGGTGAAGACCAACCTGACCAATGCCGACCAGATGGACTCGAGCAAGCATCGCGACGAGAAGATGGAGATCACCTACGCTCGCGAGGCGGTGCAGCGCAGCGAAGATGCCCGCATCCTCTCCTTGCGCAAACAGGCAGAGCTTCGACGTCAGGCAGAGATCGACGCCCGCCGCGCTGCGGAAGCACAGGCCCAGCAGTCGCAGTTGCAGGCGCAGCAGGCAGCTCTGGACGCGGAACGCGCACGTGCAGCTGCAGATCGTGAAGCGGCAGAACGTGCTCGCGCCGATGCAAACGCAGCGAATGCAAATGCCGCGGCCGCGCAGGCGCAGGAACAGGCTGAAGCTGCCAAGCAATCTGTCGTAGCCTTGCGTGAAAAACTGCGCGCTCAGTTGAATGCGGTGCTCGCTACGCAGGAAACAGCCCGTGGCCTGGTTGTGACTGTGGGAGATGTCCTGTTCGACACGGCGAAGTACACTCTCAAACAGAATGCGCAGATCTCTTTGGCGAAGGTCTCCGCAATTCTGCAGCAATATTCCGACCTGAAGCTGCAGATCGAGGGATATACCGATTCCGTCGGAAGCGATCAGATGAACCAGCAGCTAAGCCAGAACCGTGCGCAGGCGACACTTGACTTTCTTTCCAAGCAGGGCGTAAGCGCCGGAAACATGACCGCAAATGGCTACGGCAAGACCAATCCTGTGGCAGACAATGGCACCGCCTCGGGCCGTGCACAGAATCGTCGTGTGGAACTTGTCGTCTCCGGCCCGTCCATCGGCGTTGCAACCCAGGCACCAGCCGCCGGCAACCAGTAGAAAACCGTACGTAGTACAGGAAGGCCACCTGACAGGTGGCCTTTCTCTTTCATAGACAATGAAGACAAAGGAGCAAAGATGGCAGAGTCAGTACGGGACAAAGTAGCGCTCATTACAGGAGCGAGCGCAGGCATCGGCAAAGCCACGGCTTATGCCCTTGCTGCCGAAGGCATGAAACTCGCCTTGTGTGCACGCTCCACAGAGCGTCTGAATTCATTGCGTGATGACCTGCTTGGGGCAGGCGCTTCTGCCGTCCATCTGTTTGCGCTTGACGTGACGAACCGTACCGCGGTGAACGATGCCATTGCTTCGCTACCTGAGGAGTTCCAAAAAGTAGCTGTCCTCGTGAACAACGCCGGTCTCGCGCGTGGGCTTGAGAAGCTTTACCTGGACGATCCGCAAAACTGGGAAGAGATGATCGACACCAACACCAAGGGCCTGCTGTACGTGACTCGGGCCGTAGTCCCGGGAATGGTCGAGCGCGGCACCGGACATGTGATCAACATGGGATCGACCGCAGGCTGGCTCGCCTACGCAGGAGGAAGCGTGTACTGCGCCACAAAGGCGGCGGAGCGCTCTATCAGCGACGGCTTGCGCATCGACCTCATGGGCACGGGCGTGCGCGTGACCAGCGTCGATCCAGGCATGGTGCAAACAGATTTCAGTGAGGTGCGTTTTCGTGGCGATAAGGAACGCGCAGCCAAGGTCTACGCGAATATCACTCCTCTGCAGCCGGAGGATGTGGCCGACGCAATCCGCTGGGCGGTCACACGTCCCAGGCATGTAAATGTTTCGTCGCTGCTGCTTACCTCGATCGATCAGGCAAACTCGGTCACCTTCCATCGGCACGAGTAATCCTGAGCATCAGCCCACTTGGAGACAGCACAACACCGCTGCGA
>CALMAP010000162.1:6342-22415 GCA_937859825.1 uncultured Terriglobus sp.
TAAAAAGCAGTTCACGCAACGTGGCTCTTTCCACCGACGAGTTCCTGAATCAGGTGCGTGACGCCGCACCGATCACCGCTGTCTTCGATTACGACGGAACTCTCTGGCCCGGCGACGCAGGGTCCGGCTTTATGGACTGGTCTTTTCGCACAGCGCTGCTCTCCTTGGAGAAGATTGCGGGGTTAAGAGACCGACACACCCGTTATCACGCAGGCGAGGTGGATGAGGTCACCATCTGCGGCGAGATGGTGCAGGTGTATGCGGGACTCCGGGAAGAAGATGTCCGCGCGAGCGCACGCGCTTACTTTGAGGCAAAAGTTGAGCCGCACCTGTTCCCCACGATGGTCGATCTTGTCCGCAATCTGAAGCAGAGCGGCGTGCAGGTATGGGCGGTGAGTTCCACCAGCAACTGGGTCATTGAAGAGGGGGTACGCGCACTCGGCATCGCCCCAGACCGTGTGCTTGCGGCGTGCGTGGCCAGCGAAGCGGGATATGTGACCGACACGCTGCAGGATGTTCCTTCCGACGAGCGCAAAGCAGGGGCGCTTCTGCGCATGGGGATTCCCGCGCCCGATGTCGTATTTGGGAATAGCATTCATGACGCAGCAATGCTCGCAATCGCGAAGCGGCCATTCGCTGTGAACCCAACTCCTGCGCTGCTGGCATTTGCAGAAGAGCGAGGCTGGCCTGTGTACTATCCGGTGTCTCAGACGTACGGCTCGACAGAAAAGACTGCGAGTCTGGCCGGAAGCGTCTAATCTCGGAAGGAATACTGCCTAACCTCCTGTGAAGAACCGCATACGCAAATTGCAGGGCCGCAAAGGTCCGCACCTCGAAGGAAAGAAGTCCGGCGCACGGACGCTTCGGCTTGTCGTGGCCGCGCTGATTCTGCGACCGCTGCAAGAGGGTGGCGAAGAGGTGCTGATCTGCCAGCGCAAGCCTGATCAACCCATGGCACTTAAATGGGAGTTCCCGGGCGGCAAGATCGAAGCGGGCGAGTCGCCGGAAGAAGCACTACGGCGCGAACTGAATGAGGAGCTTGGCATCTCCGCGGAAATCGGCACCAGGCTCACGCAGATTCGACACAATTATCGCAATGGCAGCGCCGTCGATTTGCAGTTCTTCGTGGTGCGCAGCTTTCACGGCGAGATCGACAACCGCATCTTTCAGGAGATCCGCTGGTCTGATCTGACTTCCCTGCCACGCTTCGATTTTCTCGCTGCCGACATCGGTTTGGTGCGCGATCTGGCGGAAGGCAACCTCGTGTTGCCCGCGCGCGAATAGCCTGGAATCAGGTCAAGTCCAAGTCTTCAGCAACGCGCTCACGGCCACGCTGCAACAGCACCTGCACCTTGCCCTCGGCAGCATCGAGCTCCCGCTTGCAGGATTCGGAGAACCCAACCCCCTGCTCGAATAGAGCAAGCGATTCCTCCAGCGGCAGATCGCCCCGCTCAAGCCGCTCTACGATGGTTTCCAACTGCTTCAACTGCTCTTCAAACGTCAATGCCCTATTCTCCAGCCTGGTTCTTTGACGCCTGCGTCAGAACTTCACGCATGACCTGCACTGCTGATTCGTAGCGCGCAAATGGCGCACTTACCTGCACACCCTGCACTGCGCCACGCACCTCCGCCAGCATCTCCCGCGCAATAGCGATGCCCTCGGCGCGGGACTCCTCTGGAGTGCTTCTGCTCCCCATCCGCTGGAGAATATTTTCCGGCATGCTCACCTTCAAGTCGTTCCGCATGAACAGCGCGTTCTTTACGCTGGTAAGCGGCCAGATGCCCGCGACGACGGGGACGCGGAAACTTTCGATGCGCTTCAGGAACACGTCTAACAGCCTCAGATCAAAAACCGGCTGCGTGATCGCGAACTCCGCGCCGGCTTCGACTTTGGCTGCGAAGCGGCGCACTTCCTCATCCATATCCGGTACGCCAGGGTTGGCCGCACACGCCAGCACAAAGCCCGGCGATTGCCCGATAGACTGTTTGCCCAGATCGAGCCCGTGATTCATATCGCGAACGATGCGGGTGAGTCCGACGGCATCCACATCGAAGACTGCGGTTGCGTCCGGATAGGTCCCCATTTTGGGCGGGTCTCCCGTAAGGCAAAGAATGTTGCGCAAGCCAAGTGCAGCGGCACCCAGCAGGTCACTTTGTATGCCCAGCAGGTTGCGGTCGCGGCAGGTGAAGTGCAGGACCGTCTCCATGCCAAGCTCGCGCTCAATCTGCACGCACAGACTGCCTGCGCTCATGCGCGCACTTGCCCTTGGTGAATCAGGAACATTGATTGCGTGCACACCGAGGGACTGCAGCATGCGGGCCCCCTCGATTTCCCGCCGACAATCGAAACCACGTGGCGGTACGATCTCGACCAGGCTCAGGAACTCGCCTGCCGCAATGCGTTTGCCCACACCTGAGCGTTCCTCCATGGGAGGCGGTTCGACGGCGGGAGCAGCGGCATTCGTTCCAGCCTGCGCGAGTCCCTCGACCTGCGCCTGCACAGCGCGCAACGAGGAACGCATCGCCTTAATGTGCGCGGGAGTCGTCCCACAGCAACCGCCGATCAGCTTTGCCCCGGACCGTGCAGCCTTCCGCGCAAAGCTGCCAAGGTATTCCGGGGAAGAAAGATAGATGCTGCGACCGTCCACGCAGTTCGGCACACCGGCGTTGGGCATCGCAATCAGCGGGAGCGATGTGACCTTGCTCATACGCTCCAAGGTCTGCAGCACAAGATTGCGCCCGTCGCTGCAGTTGTAGCCCACGGCAACAACTCCCAAGTGGTCGAGCCGGACCGCCGCTTCTTCTGCACGTGTGCCGTCTGACATTGAGCCCGTATCGGTTACGGTCGCAGAAACGACGATTGGTACCTGAGGGGCGACAGACTGGCACGCCCGCACCGCTGCCTCGGCCTCGTCGATCGAGGTGACAGTTTCCACGAGAAACAGGTCGACACCGGCATCGTTCAGCGCGCTGACCTGCTCCCGATACACTGCGGCCATTGCTTCTGAATGGCGTTCCGCCGCTGGAAGCCCAAGTGGCCCCAACGATCCTGCGACGAATGCGTCATGCGCGTGTTTCTCACGCACCATCTCAGCTGCGGAGCGTGCGATCCGGACGCCTGCATAATTGATCTCGGCAACTTTTGCCTCCAGACCGAATCGTTTTAAGCGGGTGGACGTCGCACCGAACGTGTTGGTTTCGATAAGCTCTGCACCGGCCAGAAGATACTCCTCGTGCAGTTCCCGAACAAGCTGTGGGTCGGTCAGGTTCAGTTCGTCATAGCAGCGATTGATGAAGACTCCGCGGGCATAGAACATGGTGCCCATCGCGCCATCCACAAGCAGGGGCTTGCCGGACCGAAGCCGATCCATGAACTTGCCCTGCAGTACTGCCTGCTTTGCTTCCACCTTGCTCCTTCACGTCGCGCCGCCCACGAATGCTTCCCGGGCACGTCTTACTCATCGTATGCGACAGAGCAACTTTCGGACGCCGTGGAGAAATCCGAACGTTCTGGCATTCGGGCCGCGAAGGTGCTGCTTTGGTATACTTTCATCATCTGCGGAGCCAGTTCTGCCGCGCTTTAAAGGGTGTATCTGTTGAAGAATTTTGCGTCCGCGCGGACGGCCATCGCTCTCTTCATGTTTTCGGCTGCATGCTTTTTCACAGGCTGCGGCGACCGTCCTTACAAGACGACCGAGTACCTCTTTGCCGGCCGTACCATTCCGCCATCCAAGCTTACCCAGCGTGTTCTTGTGGCCATTGGCAACAGTGGCATTCTGAACAATGCCAGCGCGCAGATACTCGACGCCAAGCGGGACATTCGCTTCAATGTTTACCAGCCGAACAGCACCTTCCCGGTGTCCGGCTTTTCAGCTTCAGGTTCGCCGATCCAGATTTTCAACTACCCTGAGCAGCAGCTTGGCGTCGTGTTTTCCGGTGACAGGTCGACCAACGTGATCAACTACGGTACCGAGGCGCAGGCCACATCGGTGCTCAGTGCCGCATCCTTTGCGGCCTTGCCCACGTCTTTGTTCGTACCGTCTGATCGCGCGTTTGTCTATGCTGCGCAGGAGACAGCAGGACTTTTCCTGGTTGCGGATGCCGGTGCTGGAGCCAACTATAACTTCTCGCTCCCCGGTGCCTACCGGGTAGCCGTCAACCCGGCGCACACGGTAGTCCTTGTGATGACGCGCAACACGGACAATGTCTACCGCCTGCTGCGCCTGAACACCGACCAGAACCCGCCTGCTGGTGCGATTGACTGTCAGCCGCTGAACAAGCCGGTCTATTGCATTCTCCCGGTTGGCACTACGCAGGCAAATGGCTCAGTGAGCGAGCCTGCCTTCCACCGTCCGCAGAACGCATACTTTTCGCCGGATGGCGCGCAGGTGTACATCCTGAGTTGCGGACGTGAATGTGGCGGAACGGGGACGGATGCGGCACCCGCGGTACACTTCGCCAACACGGCGTCGATCCGGACGGATGCTTATCCGGCGTCGTCGACCTACACCACTCCGGTGGTGACAACGACGCCTGTCGCGGGTGCGACGGTCGCCATGTCTGATGGCAACACGCTGTATGTGGCAGGCCAGCAACTCTTGAGCGATGGCTATTTCTCCGGCCTGCTCACCGTTATTCCGCTGTCGACGCACACGGTTGCGTCTACCGTCGGCATTTCGGATGGAACACACACGAAGATGTTGTTCGCGGATAACAATACGCTCTGGATCGGTTCTCAGAACTGCGCCAGTGGTGAGCGTGCCGCAACGCGGCAGAATGCAAATTGCCTCACGCGTTACGACCGCACAGCCGGAAGTGCCGGTATCGTTCCCAATGCGAACCCCGCATCCGGTGTAGCGGTGCCTTACCCGAATGAGAACCTTGATCCGTACTACTATGGCAGCCTGACCGGTCTCTGCTGGGTAGAAGGGTTAAACAAGGTCTACACGGCCTATGGTGGCCAGGTGCACGCCTTTAACACTGCTGACGGGTCCGAAATCAACAACTCAGACTTCACCATACAGGGCACCGCGATCGACGTAGCATACATGGACGCTTCGACGAACGTCGCAAACTAATGAGCATTTCAGCGGTATAGAAAGAGCCCGGCTATTCCGGGCTCTTTTGCTTTCCAAGCCGCAACCAAACGATGACTTCGTCAGAAAGTCCAGCAGCAAGAGAGAAAACTGGCTTACGTGCAACCAGGCCAGGAGCTATCTTCCACGCTCGGGCGTCCGGCCTGTCTCCGCTGGGCGTGAAGATTGCATCCGCCCGGTCGAGATACCGCAGTGCGGAAGGCTTAAAGTCCATCACCGAATCATCGAGAACAGCGAAATATAGGTCAGGCCGCAGAAGGCGCAGAACGCTGTTGGATTCGAGCAAAGTATTGCTCGAATCAACCATGCGCTTGCGCACTGCAGGCATCGCCTCGGCAAGCTGACCCTGCCGTGTTCGCCCCCAGAACACCCGTTTTGCCCCTGCCGCCAGCATTCTAGCCGTGTCCGTACCAGAGTCACGACTTCTTTCTTCGCTCACGGCAACCGTGTGGTCGCCCGTGTCGCAATCGCAAGATTCGCCATGTGCGGAACAAACGCCATGACCGAACTGCGTGATCTTCATGGCAGTCCAATTCAGGTCGACAGTCGACCGCAAAATCATCTCGGTGAGAGTGGTCTTGCCGATGTTTCGGGTGTGGCCACCCACGACTACGATCTTCACCTTAACGGCCCCGCCGCAGCCGGGCAAGGTCGCGCAGATACTGCTTCAGCGGTTGTGCAGGCCGTCCCCAGAAGACTTCACCGGGCCCCTTGAGTTTCTTACCGCTAAGCACCCCTGCTCCGCCCCCCAGGATTACCTCGGGACCGACCCATGCATGTTCGCCAATACCGACTTGTCCGCCGAGGACCGCGCCATCGTCCACAACTGTCGAGCCGCTGATTCCCGTTTGTGCTGCAACAATTACGTTCTGGCCGATGCGGCAGTTATGGCCAATATGCACGAGATTGTCGATTTTCGTCCCCTGTCCGATCCGGGTTTCACCCAGCGCTCCCCTATCGATCGTAGAGTTGGCCCCGATCTCCACGTCGTCTTCGATGAAGAGCGTTCCCTGCTGAGGAAAGAGAACGTATGTCTTGTCAGGTCGCCTTGCATAGCCGAAGCCATACGATCCCAACACCGCGCCTGATTGCACGTGCACTCGGGTGCCAAGAACTGTTCCAGGCTCAAGCACCACCCTTGCACCGATTCTGCTGTAGGGACCGATCACGACGCCTGCGGCAACAACGCAGCCGGGACCGATCGAGACCTCTTCTGCGACCTGGGCGCTGGGATCGATCACGGCGGTCGAATGAATGCCGTCAGCGATCCTTGGCGCAATAGCGGCGGCAAGCAGGGAAAACGCCAGCCTTGGATCGCGCACGCGAAACAGTCGTGGATCCTGAACGTCCAGCGGCACCTTGGCCGCTGAGAAAATGAGTGTGGCAGAGGTTGTAAGGGCTTGCGCCAGCGCTTCCTCTCCGGCTGCGAACACAACCGAGTGCTTGTCTGCGTTGTCGATCGACGAGCCCCGCTCGATGTCGACTGTCATAGCTTCGGATCGTTCTGCAGGCCCAGCGTCCGTGGTCCACGCTGCTATTTGCGCGAAGGTGACAAGCATCAGTTGCGCTCCACCGAGGCAGCTTCTTCCATCTTGAGCTTTGTTCGCGAGACGTATACCGGCTCTTCGCCCACGGGCTGCGTCTTCCAGCGACGGTGCAACCATAGCCACTGATCGGGAAAGCGGCGGATGTACTCTTCGGTAACCTGCGCAAAAAGAGCGGTGTTTGCAGCGGCATCGGCTTCCGCATCTTCCGTCCGTTTCATTACAAGCTCTTTTCCAAAGGTGAGCACGTATCTTTGCTCCAGCTCGCTCCACAGCAAAAAACCCGGAACCACGGCGGCCCCGGTTTTGCGCGCGACTCGCGCCAGCCCCAAGGCAGTACACGCCGGTTTCCCGAAGAATGGAACAAAGATGCCTTGCGGGGGAGTCATGTTCGTGTCCATGAGAATACCGACTGTCTCCCCCTGGTGCATTGCTCGAAGCAGTCCGCGCGCAAAATCGTCTTTGTGCAGGATGCGATTACCATGCATGCAACGGATTCGATTTACAAAACGATCGACGAGCGGGTTGTCGAGCCTTCGTATCACCATGCCCATCGGATAGCCAGCCAATGAGTGGACAAAGCTCGAAAGCTCCCATGCGCCAAGATGGCCGGTGAGCACCAGGACACCCTTGCCCCGAGCGGCTGCCGAGGCATAGTGCTCCAGACCTTCATAGCGGAATATGTTCTTCTGGGCATACTCCGCAGAGTAGCGCCGCATACCTGCGAACTCCGCCAGAAGCCATCCCAGATTTCGATACATCCGATCCAGAATCTGGTCCCGCTCTTCCGCAGAAAGATTTGGAAACGCCAGTTCCAGGTTCTGTTTCCCGGTTCGGTCAAGCCCCGCGCTGAATCTACGGATCCCCGCTGCAATCACAACCCCGGTACCTCTTGCTGCATGGCGCGGCAGCCAGGTCATTGGAATCAGTAAGGAGCGTACCAGCAGATACTCTGCCCAGTGACGCAACGTCGGGCGGGTTGCCGCATTTTTCTCAACATCCCTCAAGAGTTCAGTCTAACGAAAATGCCAGAGGTACTCTTCCACGTAGAAATGGCCCCGAGAGTTCGGGGCCATCTGCATACTGCATGTTCTTTACTTTGACGCGACGAAATACTTCGCTGTCGTGCTCACAAAAGGACGCGCATCAGCAGGAGTAGGAATTCCACCCGTCAACACGGATTTATAAGGCACATTTGCGCCGTAAAAATCACGCATGGCGTCCTGATCGTCGGAGAGAACTGTCCCGTCTAAATCAAGACCGGCGAACAAACCCTTGGAACGCGACCAGGTCAGAAACTCTGCATTCAGCTTCCAGTCCGTGCCTGCCTGTGCATTTCGTCCAACCGGACCTGCAGCGGCAGCAGCATCTCCACCAATTTTAAACTTGTTCTGCAGCATGTGCTGAAGACCATTCTTATTGGTCGCTACCAGAATCAGGTCCGTCGACTGACCGCCGATCTGAAACCCGAAGCTGCCTCCAGTTAGCTGCACGAATACTGGCGCACTCCAGCCGCGGCTGGTGCGGCAGGTGGCCACACCTTTGCCGTATTGTGCTCCCACCACAAACGCGCCCTTTTTGTACGCAGGAATGACGACCACACATTGAGCCTGCGAAAGAATTTGGTTGGGAATGGCCTTGTCAGGCGTGGCCATCACTTCGTCAAGCACGTTCTTGGAGTTCGTGAGCCGCTCATCCAATTTGTCCTTCGATTCGGCCTTTGCCTGCATCGAAGTCAACGCGAGTACACCAAGACACATCGTTACTGCCAACCGCTTCATTCTTCCTCCTCATATCGTGCAAAGTCCCTGCACCTTTTCGTGACATCAATACGATGGCTGATGGACCAATGTAGTTGTTCGTGGGTTGCACAGCGCTGATTTGGCTTTCCGCAAAAAAATAGAGGGTGGAACAATCCGCTTTTACGGAGTGTTCCGCCCTCTTCTCCCAGGTCTGTGTTACATCCCCTAAGATGCTGCAATCCATGTGCAATCGCAAGTTACATACCCCCGCAGTGTTTCGTACCCTCGAATGTTGACTTGATAGTAACTAGGCGGATGGCAACAGATGCTGCTCCAGCACCCGGATAGTAAGGGCTACGCGATTCCGGACACCCACCTTTTGCAGCATTCGGCTCACCGCGGATTCGACCGTTCGCTTGCTCAGAGTGAGAGTTTCAGCGATCTCGCGATCGGACCTACCCTCAATCAACAACTGTAGGATCTGGCGCTCACGTTCACTGAACCTGACTTCCGGCCGTTTCGGCTCCTGAGGAGAATAGGTATCAATGAGGCTGGCAAGCACCTTACGGGGAGCCCAGATTGAGCCTTCCTGAACCACACTGATTGCGGCGCCAATTTCGGCTGAGGATGCGGAGTGGTTGAGATACCCTTTCGCCCCTGCGGCAACGATGCGGCCAATGTAGGCCGGATCGGTCTCATTCCCGAACACAAGAAGCCGCAAACCTGCACGCGCCCTTCGAAAAGCAGCGAGCAGGTTGAAGACCATGCCATCCGCATCAATAATCACCATGCCCAGACTTGCGTTATGCACCGCTTCTGCCGGGGTGATTGGACACGGTTCAGCAAAGTGAGAAATCAGTTCGCTTAACCCCTCGGCTCGCACGGGATCACGCACCATAAGACCAATGCGTGGCTTGGCATCGGCGGCGGTCATGCCTGTCCGCCGTAAAGCAGCTTAGAGTTTCGGCAGTACGATGCCTGTCTGTCCCTGGTATTTTCCAGCGCGGTCTGCATAACTTGTTTCGCACTCTTCGTCAGACTGGAAAAAGAGAATCTGGCAGAGACCTTCATTCGCGTAGACCTTTGCGGGAAGCGGGGTCGTGTTGGAGATCTCCAGCGTTACGAAACCTTCCCACTCCGGTTCGAACGGCGTTACGTTCACGATGATGCCGCATCGCGCGTAGGTCGATTTCCCAACACAGATCGTGAGCACATCGCGTGGGATGCGGAAATATTCTATGGACCGGGCAAGCGCAAATGAGTTCGGCGGAACGATGACACTGTCCGCCTCCACCGTGACGAAGGAACGCTCATCGAACGCCTTGGGATCGATAATGGCGCTATTCACATTGGTGAAAATTTTGAACTCGTTAGAAACGCGCAGGTCATAGCCATACGAGGAAAGCCCATAGGAGATGCAGCCCTCACGAACTTGCTTCTCACTGAACGGCTCGATCATTCCGAGCCTTGCGCGCTCGCGTATCCATTTATCGCTCTTGATTGACATGCTGCCTTCGTGTGTTCCGGGTCGCGTTTGTTGCGCCGGCCTTGCAGAGTGTGACGCCCTTTATCTTATGTCACGACATTGCAGCCACAACAATCCGGTGCTGCCTGTGTCCATCAATTTTGATTGACACAGCCTCTGTTCCTTTCTACGCTCGATGAGCCAGCCGAAAAGCAAGAGGCCAATCAACGTGAAAGGCGGATCCCGTGATCAAGCAGGACCTGATTCAGCGGGTGGTTGATCGCACAGGCCTTCCGCGGACCAAGGCAGAACAGGCAGTGGAGACTGTCTTTCGCGGCATGAAGCAGGCGCTGATTGCCGGCGACCGCATCGAATTGCGCGGCTTTGGCGTGTTTACGATCAAACCCCGCAAAACAGGCATCGGGCGGAATCCGCGCACGGGTACCGAGGTCTCCATCGAGCCGGGCAGGGCGGTCCGCTTCAAACCGGGCCGTGAGCTGCAGGCGCTGGACGGTACGCGTTCCACACCTACATCAGACTGAGCGCATCCACGTCGACAACAATCGCTTTGCGGGGTATCTGCATAGCATCGCCATGTGCCAGCATGCCACGTAGAGCCTGCTGCATCTTTGCGCGCTGCGAGGCTTTGAGCACCAGGTGGTAACGATGAATGCGCTTCAGTCTGGCGAGGGGCGCGGCTGAAGGGCCCAGCACTCGTATTCCCTCGATCTTTTGCTGTTCAAACCATTTGCCCAGTGTGCCGGCCCAGCCCGTGGCTTCCTCCAGCCGATCGGACTGTACGATCACGTTCGCGATCACGCCATAAGGCGGGTAGAGGAATGGCCGGCGAAACTGTATTTCCTTGCGGACAAAGCCCTCATAGTCATGCTTCGCAGCGAATTCGATCGCGTAGTGGTCTGGATGGTAGGTCTGCACAATGACTTTCCCCGGAGCGGTCCCACGTCCTGCCCGCCCACTTACCTGCGTGATGAGCTGGAAGACGCGCTCGGCTGCACGAAAGTCCGGCAATCCAAGCGCATGGTCGCAGCCCACTACGCCAACCGTGGTGACGCCGTGGATATCATGCCCTTTTGCGATCATCTGCGTGCCGACGAGCAGGTTGATCTCACCCGCATGCAAGCGATGCAGAAGCCGCTCCATGTCCCCGCGGCTTCGCACCGTGTCGCGGTCCATGCGGCCAATACGAGCCGACGGAAAGATCGCCTGCAACCGCTCCTCTCCCTGCTGAGAACCCGCGCCCAGGAAGTAAAGGTGTTCGCTGCCGCATTTTGGACACATCTTCGGGATGCTGCGCTGGAATCCACAGTAATGGCACTCCAGCCGCGCACCCGGTCGCGCCTGCAAATCTTCACCGCTTACGGCACGGTGATACGTCATGGAAATGGCGCAGTTTTCACATTCGATCTTTTCGCCACAGGACCGGCACATGACTACGTGCGAGTAGCCGCGCCGGTTCAGCAGGATGATGGCCTGCTCGCCACGGTCGAGCGTCGCCCTGGTCTCCGCAATCAGGCTGCGGGAGAAGACCTCGTCCGTGCCTCGTTCGCGGAACTCTTGCCGCATGTCGACCAGTTCCACGCGTGGCAGGGGCCTGCCCGCGACACGCTGGCCCATGCGGATGAGTTGATAACGGCCACGCTCCGCATTCGACCAGCTTTCAAGAGATGGCGTAGCCGACCCAAGCACAATGGGAATGCCAAGCAGCTTGGCTCGCATCACCGCGACGTCACGTCCGTGATAACGTGGCGTTTCTTCCTGCTTGTACGAGCTGTCCTGCTCCTCGTCCACGATGATGAGGCCCAGATCACGCATGGGCGCAAAGACGGCGGATCGTGTGCCCACTACAACCTTCGCTTGACCGAGACCGATACGGTGCCACTGCTCCGCGCGCTCATCCGGCGTGAGTTGCGAGTGCAATAGCGCAACACTGCCGCTAAATGCCGCCTGCATCTGGGCCGTCATGGACGGAGTGAGGCCAATCTCCGGAACCAGCAGCAGCGCGGACCGGCCGAGCGCAAGCGCCTTCTGCATTGCGGCAACGTAGACCGCCGTTTTGCCGCTGCCGGTCACGCCATAGAGCAGGTGCGGCTGAAATGTGCCCGTTTGAAGCGCAGCGTGAATGGTCTGCAGCCCGGCACTCTGGTCGGAGTTCAGCGTATGTTCATGCGCATGTTTCTTGCCGGGTGATGACACGGAACCGAAATGAAAATCGGAGGGTACATCCTCAACCCTAAGAAGTCCGCGGCGAACCAGAGTCGCCAGCGTGCTGTCCGGGATGGCCGCTTCTACGAGTTCTCCTCGCTCGTTCACGGCAGTGCGGTGCCGTAGCTGTTCTCGAAGCTCCGCCTGCCGAACCGTTCCACCGGCTGTAGAAACCTGTTCGAGGATGGTCCGTTGATTCTGGTTTAGCTTGGGAAGTCGCGCGTTCTCCACCATGCAGACGACCTTCTCGGTACGCCGGGCGTCCCGGTTGTCCGCTTCAATCGCGCGAATCAGCCACTGCTTGCGGACCATGCCTTCGAGGAGGGCCTTGTTGGCGCCGGTAGCGGAACGCAGACCGGTGAGTTTTGCTGCCTCTCCACTCTCGAGATAGTTGAGCACCGCATACTCGCGGTTCTGGTCTTCCGGTGAAAGACGCGAACGGCGTGAACTGCCCCTGGCCGCCCCATCGTGCAGCACGGTCCTTCCCTTCTCTGCAATGCGATAGAGCAAAGTGCGTCGCACCTCTGCTCGAAGTGGCAACATACCCCGCAGCACCTCACCAATGGGTGCGACGTAATATTGTGCGATCCACTCGGCGAGACGCATCAGTTCGTTCGGCAGCAGAGCTCCTGTATCCAGTACCTGCTGAATCGGCTTGATCTCAAAGCTTTCGGCGGGCTGCTCATCGTGCACGCGCAGCACCACGCCCATCAGCTTCTGCCCGCTGAACGGAACCAGCACTCTGGCTCCGATTGCCGGATTCTGACCATTCGCGGCGTAGGTGAACGCACGTTCGAGGGGTACAGGCAGCGCTACGTCAACAAACCGGGCCACAAACATAGTCTAAGTGGCCGCGGAA
Organism: uncultured Terriglobus sp.; assembly: GCA_937859825.1. Taxonomy (GTDB): domain Bacteria; phylum Acidobacteriota; class Terriglobia; order Terriglobales; family Acidobacteriaceae; genus Terriglobus. The sequence goes on from CALMAP010000162.1 coordinate 19,272, forward strand.
TATGAGCACGGCAGCGTGCATCTACTGCAAAGATGAGAGTCCGACTGCTCCCGTATGGAAATCGAAGCAGCAGTGGGATCAAGGCGTTCGCCGCCCTGCCCGGCGGACTCCTCGTGCAATTTCAGGATGGCGAGGCATACTTGTACGACGAGACACATCCCGGCTCGAAACACCTGAGCAATCTGCGCGAACGTGCGTATGCCGGTCGTGGCCTGAGTACCTACATCAGTCGGCATGTGCGCGAGGATTACGCCGGTAAGTTCACGGCAGAAGAGGTCCTGAGACTACAGGACTCCTCTCGCTAACATCGTTTACTTGCGGGCAGGAGGCGTCAGTTGCAACTCGCCCATCACGCGCTGCAAATCTTTCCATGCCTCACCTTTCTGCCGCGGATCACGCAACAGAAATGCGGGATGGTACGTAATCGCACACTTCGACCCACGCACATCGAACCACCTGCCGCGGAGCGAGGCAAGGGATTGCTTCACGCCCAGCAGGTACGTTGCGGCGGTGGCACCCAGCGCCACGATCACCTCGGGCTGCACGATATCGATCTGGCGAAGCAGAAATTGTGAGCAGGTGGTGGCCTCCACCGGCTCGGGCGTACGGTTTTTGGGTGGCCGGCACTTCACGATGTTCGCAATGTAGACGTCAGGCCGCTGCAGGCCCATTGCCTGGATCATGTTGTTCAGCAACTGACCCGCCTTGCCGACAAAGGGAATACCGCTCTCATCCTCGTCCGCACCGGGGCCCTCACCGACGAACATCAGCCGGGCGCTCGGGTCGCCATCGGCAAATACGATGGTGTGGCGGCCGGCATAGGCCAGCGGACAACGCGTGCAGTCGCCGATCTCTGCCCGAACCGTTTGCAGCGCGGCAGCGCGGCCTTCTCTGGGGATTGCCGCCGTGGGCAGGGGGGCCAGATCGTTGAATGGGCGTGGCGTCGGCATCTCTGGCAGGTGGATGCTTTCCACGGGGCTTTGGTCGTTTCCAGTCAAGGGTGCGGCAGCAAATGGGTGCGGTAGCGCCGTAACAGAACCTACAGGACGAGGGGCTTCACGCTTCTCAACCGGGACGGCTTCCGCACCGGACGCAATCCTCTGAGCCTGCTCAAAAGGAGTGAGCGGACGGGCAGCGGGAAAAGGGGGACGGACCTGATTGACCGGCTGGGCAGGGACAACCGAGGAGGCAGCAAGGCCCACATGCTTAGGCGATGCATGCGTTGCGAGCCATTGCGCAACCGCTGCCTCGCCCGAGGTCTCACCTGTCTTGTACAGATCAAAAATGCCCAGATCGCGCAGGTAATCTACATAGCCGCGAAGAGCAGCCGGGCTGACCTGGATTTCGTCTGGCATAACCGGATTGTAGTGCCCGGACAGCATGCACGCTGCGTGTGCATTCGGGGCCGGTCTGTTAAGCGGAGTACAGAGGCTGCGCTGACTTCGGCTTTGAAAGAACGACAAACTGCACCTGACCGCCGCGTACCTCGTCCTGTGCCACCTTGCAGGCTTTTGTGCTTGTAGTGGCGATGAGCGGGGCCGCTCCAGATTGCAACTGCCGCGCGCGACGCGCAACACCCTTCACGAGACTGTATTTGTTCAACAACGAATCGTCCATCATCATCGGCCGAACTCCTTGTGATACTGCGGTTACTCTATCGCAATCGCGGGAGTGTGGCGCAAAAATACGTAAATTTACTTGATATTTCAGGCAACCTAGCAATGATTCAGTGTGGAGTTAAGTTATTCAGAAATGTATGCAGCGCCCGGGCAAGCCGCTCCGGCTGCCGGGCTGTTTCGCAACACTCTGCCATACGGATTAGTCCACTGTCTTTTTCTCCGCGAGCGGTAAGAACGACAGATCGAAGTTCCGAAACGGCCACGTCCAGCACATCGTTCACAATCGCGAAGCGATAGTGCTGAATGGACGCAAGCTCACTGCGGGCCTGCTGCAGGCGGCGAGCAATCACCGCTTCGTCGGTCATGTGCTCCGCTACGCTGCGATTCCGCAGGCGCGTTTCAAGCACCGCAGGGCTTGGCGGCATGATGAAGATCGAGATGGCTGCAGGCATGCGCTCCATCACCTGCATCGCTCCCTGCACGTCGATATCAAGCAGCAGGTCTCGGTGGTGCTCTGCCGCTAGATGCAGTGCGGAACGGGCCGTACCGTAGTAGTTCCCGAAGACCTCAGCCCATTCTAGAAAGGCATCGTCTGAGATCATCTCTTCGAAGCGCTCGCGGCTGATGAAGTGGTACTCGCGGCCGTCCGTTTCTGAACCGCGCGGAGCGCGCGTTGTGTAGGAGATCGAAAACTCCAGCCCTTCGACGAGCTGGCGAAGCTCTGAAACGAGCGTCGATTTACCGGAACCGCTCGGTGCCGAGATGATGAACAGAATGCCTGCCATGCTTTGCCCGTTATACCCCACCAGAAAAGCTTTTCGCAGCATCCCGCTCAGGCGATGGCCGCAACAATTCCATTCTCATCATCGGCGGACTGGTCGCTGAACTGAAGTTCATACAGCCGCTGGTAAAGCCCACCTGCATTGACCAGCTCGGCATGGGTGCCGACTTCCACGATCTGCCCGGCTTCCACCACCAGGATGCGGTCTGCGCGGCGCACGGTAGAAAGCCGGTGCGCAATCACAAAAGCCGTCCGCTCCTGCATAAGATTCGCAAGCGCCTGCTGCACCAGCGATTCGCTTTCACTGTCCAGCGCAGAGGTCGCTTCGTCCAGAATGAGAATCGGCGCGTTCTTTAGCAGGGCGCGCGCGATAGCCAACCGCTGCCGCTCCCCACCGGAGAGTCGAAACCCGCGTTCCCCGATCACGGTGTTGAAGCCGTCGGGCATGGCCTCGATGAAGGCACGCGCCAGCGCAGATTCCGCTGCAGACTGCACCTGCGCCAGCGAGACATCCGGCTGCCCATACGCAACGTTGTTGCGCACCGTGTCGTTGAACAAGACAGTGTCTTGCGTGACGGTACCCACGAGCCTGCGCAACGATGCGATATTCACGTCGCGCAGGTCATGGCCATCAATCTTTATGGGGCCCGCCGTAGGATCGAAGAACCGCGGGATGAGATTCACCATCGGGGATTTGCCCGAACCGCTTGGGCCCACGATCGCGATCAACTCGCCACGCTTCAC
>CALMAP010000163.1:0-22995 GCA_937859825.1 uncultured Terriglobus sp.
GCACTGCGTGAAAGCGAACGGTCGTCCGCAGTTTTTCTGCCGTGTTGAAACCGTTGATCTGTGTGCCCACAATTTTGGTGAGCATGTCGCAGGCGCTGCGGATCAGGTACGGCACCACCCGCGGCGTGGAGTGGTGGCCACTGATCAGACCCCAGAGTCTGCCTTCAACCAGGATGGAGATCGACATGGACGCAAGCGTACCCATGTTGCGCATGTACTGCAGGTGCACCGGCGAGACGCTGCGCAGGATGCACTGGGACATGTCCAGCTTTTCCGGCGTGAGATTGGCCGGCCCGCGCAGAGGGCTGGCAGCGTAGTTTGCATCCGGAATGGTGCGGATGGTGTTCGCGATGTAGAGGGCTCGGGCCTGTATGGGGATGTCCGTCGCGGGAAAGCGCAGATCGAGATAACTGGGCAACTTACCGATGTTTTCTTCCGCCAGAATGGTGCCATGGCCCGCACTGTCAAAGGAGTAGAGCATCACCCGGTCAAAGCCGGTCAACTCAAAAATTTGTCGTGTGATGGCGCTGCAGAGCTCCGCCTGGCTTTCGATCCGGCTCAACGTTCCGACGAAGTTTGTGATGACAGAGTTCATCATCTCCGCACCAACGAGCCGGTCCTGGCGCTCGAATTCCAGGATGCGAATGTTGTTCACGCAATGGGTCACCACGCTGACCATCTCTCCACGGAGCCGGAAAGATCCCAGATACGAGACCAGTCCCTCCGGGTCGATGGAGCAGCGCAGGGCCCGCACCGATGCGAGCAACTCACGTTCCAGCAGAAGGTCCAGTGTGGAGCCAATGAGCAGCTTCAGCGGTACACCCAGGAACTCCTCAGAGTTTTCGCTGCCGAAAAGCACTTGCTCCGTGTCCGGGTCAACGGCCAGTAAAAAGCCGTGAGGTTGGACGCTTCCGGGTATGCGTATCTCTTCTTCGGAGCAAGGGATTTCTCCTGGCAGGTGTTCTCCCAATCGCTCCACCTGAACACTGCCGCTCGCGGAAGAAACTTCGTCAATCATGCACAACCTGCCCTGGGGCGCCGCTATGGGCAAACTGCGGCGCGGACTTTCTCATCCAGCTTCCAAAGTCGAGAAAGGTCTTCTTCGCGGCGGCTACCGCGGTCTCAGCATCCGCTTCGGGAATATCAGCTAGGACTGACTTGAAGCGCTTCCACATAGGACCAGTCTGCTCGCCATAGCCTACGAAGAACGCATCGCCTTCACCCCGGTTCAGGTGCAACACCTTCTCAACGTGCGCGGCGATGAACTGGCCACCAAGCGTGGAACCCTCAAGCACATACATCGATCCGAGCAGCGCAGGTGATTCGGCCGGCAGTCCAGGACAATAGAAATCCTCCGGCAAGGGCTCCTGGAAAAAAGCAAGATCGCGTTCCAGCATGAGGCTACGGCGGCGCTGCTCCAGTTCTGGCCGGATCGCCTCCGGCACACGATGCGCGGCCCAGTTCTCCCAGCCTTTCACGAACCCGTAGAAACTCTTCAGCACTGAGACGTAGGTGGCACGATCGAGGTTCTCTGTCATTAAAGGCAGAGTGCCTTCCACACGTTCATGCTCCTGCGAAGTCGCCTTCCGAAGATACAGAGGATCCATCTTGTTCCTTTGCCGTGGCTCTATGATGGCATGTTTTTCATGAGTCATGCCTTGCGAAAGGATGCCACGGGATTCGGGTTTTCAGGAGAACAATGCAGAGCTTCCGCACGCCTGAGCGGTATTTGCCTGGTAGGAGCAAAACTGGGGAAATATCAGGTGTCGCGCCATCATCCCAGGGTCGATATCCACCCGGGAGCACTATCCCTGAATGCAGAAGATTACGAGTGGAACTTACTTTTCTTCGACTTTGTCAAGCGCGAGTATGGTCTTCCGTCAGACCGCTGTAGCCAGCGTGACTGCAAACCAGTTTTTCTCGTCCGTCCACGTCTTCGCAGGGGCAAACCCGGATGCCTGCAGGAGACCGGTGATGAAGGCCGCGGTGAATTTGTAGCTGTTCTCCGTGTGGATGGTTTCACCCTGCTCAAATGAAACGCTAAGGTGAAGGGAGGGAATGCGCACCGTCTGCCGGCACACGCTCTTCAGGTGCATTTCAATGCGCGACTTCGCCGCATTGAAGTGGGCGACGTGACGAAAGGCCGCAAGATCGAAGCTGGCGCCAATCTCACGGTTCAACCGGCGCAGTACGTTAAGGTTGAAAGCTTCGGTGACCATGGCCGCATCGCAGTAGGCGGCCTCAAGCACCGCCCGATCTTTCACCAAATCTGTACCGAGCAGAAGCGAATCGCCGGGACGGAGTTGCGCACGAAGATTGCGCAGAATGGACTCGGCCTCGTCCGGTGAAAAGTTGCCGATCGATGACCCGATGTAGAGCGCCAGCGTCGGGCCAGTGTGCGGCCGAAGGTTCAAAGTATCGGTCACATAATTTGCAACCTGCGGACGAACGGCAACGCTGTTGAGCGTGCGCTCAAGCGTGGCACATGCCTCCTGCAGAGCTTCAGGAGAAACATCGATCGGCAGGTACTCCGTTTCTCCCTGAGCGCGCACCGCTGCCGCAAGCAGGATTCCGGTTTTGGTTGCAGTGCCCGCACCAAGCTCCACCACGCGCAGTTTGCCTGGCATCTCAGCAGAAGATGAAACCGTACCTTCCGTTGCTTGCTGGTAAGCGGCGGATGCAGCGGCAAAAATGCCGTCCGCATATCCAGCAAAGATCGCGCGCTCCGTGCGGGTCAGGTAATACTCGGGCAGTTCCGTGATGCGCTCGAAAAGGCGCGAGCCGTTTGCGTCGTAGAACAACCACGCGGGCAGGTACTTCGGACTGGCGGTAAGACCTTGCCGCGCGGCCTCAGCCACGGGACCGAGCGGAACACTCGGAGCAGCGACCTCTGGAATGAAATTCAAATCTGCAGTCGGCTGGGCCGCCATACTTTACCCCTGTACCTGTGCAAGGCGAATGCCGGAAAATTGCCAGCGCGTCGCCGGATGGAAGAAGTTGCGGTAGCTTGAGCGGATATGCGAAGCGGGAGTGATGCATGAGCCACCACGGAGAATTACCTGGCTGGACATGAACTTGCCGTTGTACTCGCCCAGCGCGCCCGGTAAGGGACGGTACCCGGGATAGCCGGTATAGGGGGAGGCTGTCCACTCCCAAACGTCTCCGCGCATTTGCGTCAGTTCTCGGGTTGCTGCGGGCAGCGGATGCAGTGTGCCTGACTCCAGCAAAACAGACTGGGAGTCATCAAAAACGACCGATTCCGCAGCGTGTTCCCATTCCACTTCGGTTGGGAGTCGACAACCACGCCACCGCGCAAAGGCATCTGCCTCAAAGAGACTTACGTGACATACGGGCGTTTCCAGCATCTCTTCAAGCGGGCGCCAGCCACGCAGCGTAAACATGCTCCAGCCATTCGGATCCTCCTGCGAGCGCTGCCAGTAGAGTGGTGCCTGCCAGCCTTCACGCTCCACCGTGTCCCAGCCTTCGGAGAGCCATAGCTCGGGCCGGCTGTAGGCATTGTCATTCAGGAAATGCAGATACTCGCCACAGGTAACGGTGCGGTTCGCGATGCGATACGGCTGCAGGTATACGGTGTGCCGCGGCGTCTCATTGTCGAAGGCAAAGTCAATCGGGTCGTCTACACGCAACCGGTAGCCAATTTCTTGCAGGCCGCCTGCGAATGTCGTCCACTGCTCCGGAATGCCAACCCGCGAGAAGGGCGTGATGTCTTGCTTGTAAACCGGCTGTAGCGGATTCGTGAAAAATGCGTGCTTGATGTCTGTGAGCGCTAGTTCGAGATGCTGCTGCTCATGATGCAGGCCGAGCACGATGCGGCGAAATGCCTCTTCAGGAACACTTGTCTGCTCGAGAAGAACGGCCATCGCCGTGTCCACATGCACCCTATAGCTGAGAATGCTCTCAAGAGAAGGCCGCGAGAACGAAGCGCGAAGCTTCTTCTCAGGAATCTGTTCACCGAGTGACTTGTAATAGCTGTTAAACAGCCAGTGAAAGTCGGGATGGAACGCGCGGTAGCCCTCCACAAACGGCGCGAGCACAAACGTCTCAAAGAACCAACTGGTATGCGCCTGGTGCCACTTCGTGGGGCTCGCCTCTTCGCAGGACTGCACCATCTGGTCTTCTGCCGAGAGCGAGGCGCAGGCTGAGGAAGTCGCATGCCGTACCTGCTGGTAGCGCTGAAGCAACTGTGAGCACAAGCCCTGCGGTGTAGATGCAGAGACACTGGAAGCAATGGTGGCCATGCGAGGCGTTCTCCGAAGGTCGGTCGGGAATGGGATGCTGAGCTGTTCAGCGACGGGGAAGGATCCCCATATCGCTAAGTTGCTTCGATTGTGATGCGTCAAAGGCGGAGACGGACCAATATGGCGCGTTCTTGCGGGAGAGCATACCTGATTTACAGGGCCGTGTCATGAGCCTGCAACGACGCATTCTGCTTCTTCCAAGGATTGGTCCTTTTCAGGAAGGATTCAAAAGGGTAGACTTGCACTCACCCGGGGATCAGGAACATCACGTAGTCAGCGTGATGGTGTGCGAGGTGCGTCTTCCCTAAGACGTTTTACCGCCAGTCCGCAGTTGGTACGGCACTTAAGAATACCCCTGCGCCTATGTATTTGTGTCTGTCGTCCACACCCGATGTGGGTCGCCCTGAGGATGCTCAGACACAGGACACTTCCTCACTGGACCGTGTACACCGTTTACTGTTGCGTTTGTGCAATGCGGCTGCCCTGCTGCTGACACCGGGCCTGTGCCGCGCCTGTGCCCTGCCACTTCTAAGAGCCGATGCCTATCCGGTCTGTGCATCGTGTCTGGACAGCGTTGCATCGCCTACGTTTGCGCTTTGCTGGACCTGCGGCGATGCACTTGGCGTGGACGAGGAGCGTGCTGCCGGATTTGTGCAACGCGAGTCGCTTCGCTGCCCGCAATGCTTTGCGGAAGAACCGCACTTCGCACGCGCCCTCGCCTTCGGCAGCTATCGCGGCACGCTCCGAAATCTGATCCACCTGCACAAATTTGAAGGTGTACGGTCACTTGCAGTTCCGCTCGGAGAGAGGCTCGCCCAGACCATTGCCGATTTGATTCAGGGCGAGGCAGCACCACTGACTGCTGTAGCCGTTCCCCTCTTTCGCGGTAAGCGGAGCTTCAACCAGAGCGAACTTCTCGCAGACGAAGCGCTGCGGCACTTGCACCGGACTCACCCGGAGATCCCGATAGAGGCTGGACACCATCTTCTGCGGCGCGTGCGGCCAACGGAAAGCCAGAGCCACCTTACCCCAGACCAACGCAGGAAGAATGTGCGGAACGCCTTCACGGCCTCAGCGGATGTACATGGCAGGCGCATCCTGCTGGTGGATGACGTACTGACCACGGGAGCCACCGCGAACGAATGCGCCGCGGAACTGCTGCGGGCGGGCGCGGCCAGCGTACATGTGGCAACACTCGCGCGGGCACATCGACGGGACACGATTCCGGCAGAATTTACGGCGCATCATTCCGCCGCTGCAGTTCCGATTCACCGTACCGATGAGGGAGAGAAGCGATGATGTCTGCCAAGTTGCGGAAACAGAAGTCCCTGGCGAAGTGTCATAGCATGGCCGCAACGGGCCAGCCGCCTCGGCCGCGCGGCGCAACGCCGCTGCAGACACCGGTGCTCGTGCTGAATGCCTCTTACGAACCCATCAACATCTGCGGCGCACGTCGCGCCTTGGTACTGGTGCTGAAGGGCGTTGCCCGCACGGAAGAGGAACAAGGAGCTACCCTGCACGCCGCACGCGTGCGCATGGCGCTGCCCTCTGTCATCCGCCTGCTGGAATACCGCCGCATTCCGCATCAGACCCGGGCGCTCTCACGCAAAAACATCCTATTGCGTGATCGCAACACGTGCCAATACTGCGGCATGGTCCTATGCACCAGCGACCTAACCCTGGACCATGTGCTGCCACGATCACGTGGTGGCCCGTCTACCTGGGAGAATCTGGTGGCATGCTGCCACAACTGCAATCGCCGCAAAGGCAACCAGTTGCTGCATGAAATGACTGATATGGCACTGGAGCGCGAACCCCGTCCATTTTCTCTGCATACTTCTCGCCACATTATGCGTATGCTTGGTTCAGCCGACGCGAACTGGCGCAAGTACCTCTATTTTGAGGACTAGACGCCGGCCCTCCCCCTTGGCGAGCTCCTGCTTCAAGCAGTTTTAGTGTGCTGAAATGCTGCGGAATCCAATCCGCGTTTCCGTGCGTCCCTCATATAGAAAACAGCGCTACAGAATTTCTTCTGTCCTAAGGCTGGACATCCTGTTACCTTAGTAATCATTGTTCTTATACAGCAAGTATCGAAAGTATCTTCTGTAGACGCCGCAATTCGCGGACCTCTAATGTAGCTCTTGTCTGGCACACCCAATCAGGCCAGAGGGAGAACATTATGAAGAACCCCGCACGCTCTACCGCCATTGCCGCCACCCTCGCAGCCATCTTCACCTTCTCCCTTTCAGCAGGCACCGTTCAGGCCGCCAGCACGACTCCCGCGCCGAAGCCGGTACAGCCGCAAGTGGTCACGCCAGACAGCCACCCCGTGCCAAATTGCCCTTGGAGCGATCCGAACGGTTGCGGAATTTACAGTAACTAGATCTTCATCACACGCTGCGTTGCTGGAAGACAAGAGCTTGGTTATCCTCGTTGAATTAGAGGAACCAAGCTTTTGTCTTTGCATCAATGGACGCTTGTCCTGAGCAGCTTCGAGGTACTTCTAGCGGTCGTCACGCTAGTTCTGCTGATCCGCGCCAAAACAGTAGGACAGTACTGGCCGCTGCTTGGTCTTGTCATGAGTGGAATCGTTCCGTATTTCGTTCTGCTATGGATACGGACATACCGGCTCCTGTCACCGCTGGTGGCGTATCGAACTTACTTCTCAGTTTTCTGGTCGTTTTACGCCGAGGCTGCAATCTGCTCTGGAGTGATGACATTTACCGTTTTTCGTGAAGCATTACGGCCTCTGAAAGGCCTCCAGGCTCTTGGGACGATTATGTACCGATGGGCTGCTGCAGTCTCCTTCGCGATAGCTTTTGGGGCTGCCCTGTTGCCTAGCTCAGGCATGGATCAGTTGATTGCCGTTACAGTCAGCCAGTTTCTGCGCACCAGCGGCATCATCGTCCTGAGCCTCATCCTCTTTGTCGGGCTCGCCATCAAGCCGCTCGGGCTGAGCCTGCGCAGCAGGGTGTTCGGCATCGGAATTGGCATCAGCGTGATTGCCTTTTCCAACATCCTGCAGGCGGGATACTTCTCCAGGCCCACTGGCATGTACAGCTCCCTGGGCATTGTTGAGACGATTTTTCAGTGCACTGCTGAGTTGATCTGGATTCTCTACTTGTCCTTCCCTCAGCCGCAGAGAAATTTCGTTCTGCTGCCTACGACCTCACCTTTTCACGCCTGGAACCAGGTATCGGAGCGGCTGGGACACGAACCCGGCTATGTGGCGATCGGCGGTATTCCGCCAGAGGCGTTCGCGCCTGCGGAACTGGATATCTTTCAAAGGGGTTCCCGCAGCACCTCTGGGAACGAGGATCCGTCGCGCTCGAGGCAGCTTCAGCCGTCACGCAAGAGCCTGCCCGAGGAAGACCAGGAGCAACAGATGAAAAAAACGGCACAGGCAACGGATCGGTTGATGGAAGCCTTTCGCTCGGAGTCGTAACAGTATGGAACCAGAGAACCTTTTTAGCTGAAACGATGCATATCGTAACGGATGGCTCTGAAGGCGCTGGAAAGCGCTTATCGACAGCAACATTCGTCAAGCACAAACGCCCGCTGCAAGCAGCGGGCGTTTGTGTAGCAGGAGTTCAGGGAGGCTTACCGCTCCGAACGTTTCCAGTTGAGCAGATCGCCCAACGTGGTCGAAGAGGAATTTGAGGAATTCGAAGAGGACGAGCCGGGCTGCTTGTAGCTCTCGACCTCTTCACGGCTGGCTTCTTCACCGATGCCGCGCAGGCTCAGGCCGACCTTCTTCTCTTCCGGGCTCATCTTCACGATCTTGAATTCGTGCTCGGAACCGACTTCCAGGTTGACCTGCTTGTGCTGGTCGTCCACGGCCTCGGAGATGTGGCAGAGGCCTTCAACACCCTCAGCAAGTTCAACGAATGCGCCGAACTGCGCGGTGCGGAGCACTTTGCCTTTCACGACATCACCAGTGCGGTGCTGCGCAAAGAAGGTGTCCCAGACATCGGGCTCAAGCTGCTTGACGCCGAGAGAAAGTCGGCGGTTTTCCGGCTCGACGCCAAGGACGACCGCCTTGACCTTCTCACCCTTCTTCAGGACCTCTGACGGGTGCTTCACCCGCTTGGTCCAACTCAGGTTTGAGACGTGCACGAGACCGTCAATACCATCTTCGATCTCGATGAATGCACCGAAGTCGGTAAGGTTGCGAACACGGCCTTCAACGATCGCGCCAGTGGGGTACTTGTTTTCAAGCTGTTCCCAGGGATTATCCTGTAGCTGCTTCATACCGAGTGAAATGCGGCGATCATTCGGGTTTACAGCAAGGATGATGGTTTCGACTTCATCGCCCGGCTTGACCATCTTGGAGGGATGCTTCATCCGCTTGGACCAGGTCATCTCCGAGACGTGGACGAGGCCTTCAATTCCCTGCTCCAGCTCGACAAACGCACCATAGTCCGTGACCGAAAGAACACGGCCTTTCACCTGCGCACCGATTGGGTAGCGCTCGGTCGCGTCGAGCCACGGATCAGGCGTGAGCTGCTTGAAGCCGAGTGAGACGCGCTGCTTGTCCTTGTCGAACTTCAGCACCTTGACCTGGATCTCGTCACCAACCTGCACGAGGTCACGCGGGTGGGTCAGGCGGCCCCAGCTCATGTCGGTGATGTGCAGCAGACCATCCAGGCCGCCGAGATCAACGAACGCACCGTAATCCGTCAGGTTCTTCACAACGCCGGTGAGGATTGCGCCCTCTTCGAGGGTCTGCAGAGTTACATCTTTACGCGAGTTCTGCTCTTCCTCGAGGATCTCCTTGCGGGAGATGACCACGTTGCCACGCTTCTTGTTCAGCTTGATCACGCGAACGTCGATCGGCTGACCAAGGTAGGTATCCAGGTTGCGCACGGGACGAATCTCGACCTGCGAACCAGGAAGGAAAGCCTTTACGCCGATGTCGACAGTAAGGCCACCCTTCACGCGAGAGAGCACGGTACCGGTGACCGGCGTCTTATCTGCCGCGGCTTTCTCGAGCTGATCCCACAGGCGGTGGCGCTGTGCCTTCTCGTACGAAACGAGATAACCGCCTTCCTGCTCCTCACGCTCAACGACAACTTCAACCGCATCGCCTACCGCGAGCTTCGGCTCACCGGTATGATCGAGCACCTGCTCTTTAGGAATCAGCCCTTCGCTCTTCAGGCCGATGTCCACCACCACATACTTGTCCGTGATCTTGATCACGGTACCGGTAACCACCTTGTCCTCTTCCATGGCTGCAGAAGCGGCGGCTTTATCCTCGGCCTGTTCGCGGTCGAAGTTCTCGAGCGCGGCGGCAAAGTCGGCTGCGTCATAATCAACGTCATCCGGGCCAGCCGAGACATCGGAAAGAGGCGCGGTGGCCACAGCCGGGTCCGGGGTAACAAGGTGGTTCGCGCCGACTTCAGGGTTGGACACGGTGTCGGTCACCGGGCCATTGGCTTCGGTGCTGTGGATCGTCTCGGCGGTGGTGCTGTTTGCCGTTTCGTTGGCGGGCATGGTTTCCAGTTCGGTGCTCAGGGGTTTGCTCTCGGTTTCAGGATTGGGAGTGTTACTCATACATCTAGACGCTTGGGATGCGGGCCGGGTCGCACAGCTCTTCGCGAACAAGCCGTTCCGGCGACACAACAGCGCGGCCGAACAGGGCCACGCTTGGTACGGAACGAAATGTACGGAGTTGCCGGCGGTCGCAGTCGCGCTCAGGCTTAACCAGAGTATAGAACGGCGAAATTAGAGAGGTCAACGCGTTAGCGCTTCCGAAGCATGGAAACCAGTAATTTACTCCGCCACATTCGGACATTGCGAGGGTTAGATCACCCCCAAGGCGCAAGCCTATACTTTGACAGATGGACCGGCTTTGGACACCCTGGCGCTACGCTTACATTTCCGGAGAAAAGGGAGATCGCCGCAAAGGTGTACCGGAAGCGCTGGACGCCTATCCGGAAAATCATGATTCCGTGTTTCTGAACCTTATCGGAGCCGTTCGCTGGGCGATCGAAACAGGCTTTTTCCCTGCCGTCGAAGCGGAAAAGGCCGGCCACATCCTGCTCCAGGCGAAACACCACTTTGTGTGTTTGAATGCCTATCCTTACAGCTCGGGCCATGTATTGATCGTGCCTTACATCAAGGCGGAGAGCCTCACTCAACTTGACTCTGCGTCCGCAGCCGAAATGATGCATTTGGCGCAGAAAATGGAGGCGGCGCTGCGAAGGGTCTACCGGCCTGACGGGGTCAACGCCGGCATCAATCTGGGCGAGGCCGCCGGGGCCGGCGTAGCTGAGCACCTGCATATGCACATGCTGCCCCGCTGGTTTGGCGACACGAACTTCATGACCGCCATCAGCGAGACCCGCATTCTGCCCGAGACACTGGATGTGACCTTGTCACGGCTGCGGCAGGAGCTGCATCTGCCAATCGCTTAGCCCGATGCCGCGTGCCTCTCTTGAGGCAACACGTCCTAAAGAAACAACCATCCTAGGCTCTGTCTGAAAACAGAACAGGAGCACGTCCATGATTGTGACCCAGGCAGAAGGCATTGCGGTGCCGGTCCGTCGTGCAGCGACCATGTCCCAGCCCGCTACGCTCCGCAAGGCAGTTGCTTTACGTCCGCTGATTCCCGCTGCCCTCCCGGCCCGGTCCCTTCTGCTGGAGGGAGAAGACGCCCTGCTGAATGGAAACACACGCTCCCTGCAGCGTCGGCTCTTCGGTTTGAACATGCCGCAGAACAATGTTCAGGCAGACAAGGAAGCAACGTCAGACAAGGAAGCGCTCGGCCACGCCGCCTAGATTTCTGCTCACGTCGCAGAGCACCTTGTTTAACCCGCCACCAGCTTCCAGATAGAACAGTCTTCATAGCCCGTCGTCACGTACATGCCGTCAGCACAGTGCGCAATGATTGCCTTGTCCGCGTTTCGATCTTCGCGCGACAGAAAGATGCGTCCGCGCCATAGCTCGCGGAATCGCGGGTGCTCTTCCAGGATAAGTTTCCGCTGCTCATCATTTGCATAGAGCAGTTCGAGGTCACACTCGCGACCGGTGAACTGCCTTTGTAGCCGATCCAGGAAGCGGTCCATCAGCACCAGGTCAAATGGATTGAATACGAAGACGCAGCACGGCCCCGCAGGCATGCGCAGCGCCATCACGTCTGCTTCTTCAAGCCGGATGCGTGGAGCGCCGTGCTTTTCCTGAAATTGCTCAAGATTGGCGCGGGCCGCGGCCGCAAGCGCGGGATGCAACTCGACACCTACAATCCTGCGGAATGGCATCGTGGCCGCGAGCAGCATGGCCCGCCCTTTGCCTGCGCCAATGTCCACGAACGCAGTCCGCTCAATAGGATGGGCGGAGAGGCTCCGCCAACGCGTCACGAGCTTATGAAAGAGCGATGGTGCCACGCCGTGGTACGCCGTGATGAAGCGATCGTGGCGGTGACCGGTGGCAAGGTCTTCGCCGGGTATCAGCGCACCAGTATCGGTCCCATTTGCCAAGTCAAAAGGATGGGCCGGTACGGGGCCGGTGCGCCGGCGCATGGCGGGAGCAATCACCGCGTTAGTGTATCGGGCAGCAGCGTGGACCTGCGTTGCTGACGGCTACTTGTCGAAGTTGAACATCCACTGGATGCCGAACTTGTCGACCAGCATGCCAAAGCGCGCTCCCCAAAAGGTGTCCTGCAGAGGCATGGTGATCTGGCCGCCCTCTTTAAGCGCGTTGAAGTAGCGATCCTGTTCCTCCGCGTCGTCGCAGGCAATCGAGATGGAAAAGTTGTTGCCCGGACTCAGCTGGAAGGGCGTCATGGACATGGTGTCGGACGCCATGATCTGTGCTCCATCCTTTTCGAGCCGGGCATGCAATACACGGTCTTTGTCGGTCTCCGCCATGCCGGGCCCGCTTGAGCCGTTCATGATGTCTACCGTGGTACTGAGCGCCGACGCATAAAAGGTCATGGCCTCGCGGCAGTTTCCGTCAAAAGTGAGGTAAACGACAAATCGCCTTCATGGCACGCTCCCAGGTGTAAAAAGAATCCCAGCCAGCCTCAGGTAACACTCGTGCGCTGTCAAGCGAATGCACATCGCACGCAAGCAGAAAGCCCGCCTAAGCGGGCCTTCATTCCTTATCTGATTAGGCGTACTTACCGCTTGCTGGCACCACGCACCAACTGCTTGAGCTTCTTCTTGTTGGAGCCGCGCGGGGTGGTGCGGGCTGCCTTGGGTGCGGCGGCCTTACGCGCCTTGCGCTTGGCTACCTTGCGTTCGCTATGTTCCAGGTTCTTGGTGTTTGCCATCGGAATCTCTCTTCTCTGTCCAGAAATGTAGGTAGCGCGCGGCTTCTACAGCCGCTCGAGCTGGGCGAACTTCTCTACCAGCTTCTTCACGCCGTGCCTTGTGAATTGTATCGTGAGCTTGGCATCGGGGCCGTCGCCTTCTCGCTGGGCCACGACACCTTCCCCATACTTGGGATGCCTGACCCGTGTTCCACGGCCAAGGGACGTCTGTCCGGTCTGCTCCGGGAGGTCGATCTTTGGCCGTGAAAACTTCCCTCCGCCTCCTCCAAAGAACGTGGCAATGTTATCGATGGAATCCCCTGGCTTGGAGATCGCCTTCTTCGTTTGCCCGCTGAACTGTAGACCATAATTCGAAAGCGACTTGGCGTCGGCCGCTGCAGGGGGCGCGCCGCTCTGGTCTTCGTCCTCGTAGCTGTAGTGGCGGCTGGTATGCTCGTCGTCGTTGCCACGCTTGGCAAAACGGCTGCCGCCCGCAAAACTCTGGCCACCATAGCGGCTGCCATACTCGGTGCGGAACGCCGGACGGTCTGGTGGCGAGCCGAGGTCTTCCACAAGGCGCGAGGGCACCTCTTCCAGGAACCGCGACGCGACGGATGCTTCCGGCATATCCGACCCATAGCGGCGACGGTAACGCGCGCGCGTGAGCACCAGCGTGTCCATGGCGCGGGTCATGCCCACGTAGCAGAGGCGGCGCTCCTCCTCGAGGCCGGTGGGGGCCTGCAGCGTACGCGAGTGCGGGAACAACCCCTCTTCCATGCCGCACAGAAACACCAGCGGAAACTCAAGACCCTTGGCGGCGTGCAGCGTCATCATGGTCACGCGCGCTTCGCTGTTGATCTGGTCGGTGTCGCTTACCAGCGCGGCGTGGTCGAGGAAATCGGCCAGCGCCTCGCCGCGCTCCTGCGCGTCCTGAGCGGCGTTGGCGAGTTCTTTCAGATTTTCAATGCGGCTGAAGGCCTCAGGCGTGCCCTCGTTTTCAAGCGCCTTGATGTAGCCGCTGCGATCGTTCAGGAACTTGATCAACTCCGGCAGCGTGGCGGGATCACCCGGTGCGCGGAAGCCGTCAATGCGGGTAGAGTTCTCCAGCGGTGCAGCCGTTGCCGTGTCCTGCTCCACGAGTGGAGCGGCCTGTGCGCGAAGCGCATCGAAACGGTCCGCAAGGCTGCTGCTCGTCGCCTTGCCACCCATCTTTTTGGCCGCGCGGTTGTCCGCCTCGAAAGGGTTAAAGGTAATGGCGGGCCGGGGCATCTCCGCCACGTTCAATTCCTCGCCAGGAGCTGCAAGCGCCAGCTCTGCGTTTTGCAACGAATCGAAGCTGAAGTCGAAGCTGGTATCGGCATCAGGAGCGGTTGCGTTTTCCGGGGCAATGGTACTGCGCTCCTCCGTCCACGCGGCCTCCTCCCCACCAAAGTCGAAGCCAAAGTTGAAGCTGGTATCGAAGCTGGTGTCCTCCGCAACGTTCTCGGCAGACGCGTTCTCTTCCGTGCCGGTGAACTTGTAATCCGGGGCCTGCGACAGGCCCGCATCCACCGCTAGCGCCTCGTCGAAGCCGGGGCCCAACATGGCCCGTGCGTCCAGAATAAGCTGGCGAAAACCGGCAAGCGCGGTGAGGGCGCGGGCGGGCAGCAGCTGCTCCGCAATGGCGCGCTCGATTGCCTGCCACGTGCTGAGACCGGTGGTGAGCGCCATGCGCTCCAGCGTCTCCATCGTAGTCTTGCCAATGCCACGGGTGGGCGAGTTCACCACACGGTTCAGCGCGATGGAGTCGTTCGGGTTCTGCACCAGCTTCAGGTAGCTGAGCAGGTCTTTAACCTCGGCGCGCTCGTAGAAGCTGAAGCCGCCCACCATGTGGTACTGGATGCCGTAGCGGCGAAGCGACTCTTCCACCAGGCGCGACTGCGAGTTGGTGCGGTAGAGCACAGCGCACTTGGGCGTGTCGCCGCTCTGGCCGGCTTCGCGGATGTACTTCTGCACACGGTCGGCGATGAAGAGCGCCTCATTCTCGCCGTCCGGGGCCTCGTAGAAGCCGATCAGCGAACCGCCCTCGCGCGTGGTGAAGAGTTCCTTGCCCTTGCGCTGCGTGTTGTTGCGCACCACAGCGCCCGCGCCTTCCAGAATCACCTGCGTGGAGCGGTAGTTCTGTTCCAGCCGGATGATCCTGGTGTCGTCGAAGTCCTTCTCGAAATCGAGAATATTCTTGATGTCCGCGCCGCGCCACGAGTAGATGGACTGGTCTTCGTCACCGACAACGCACACGTTGCCATGCGCGCCGCCGAGCAGCTTCATCAATTCATACTGCGGGCGATTGGTGTCCTGATACTCGTCAATCAGTAAGTAACGGTACCTGCGGTTATACCGTTCGCGGGTTTCCGTACTTACTTTCAAAAGGCGAACTGTCTCAAGTAAAAGGTCGTCAAAATCCATCGCATTGTTTTTGGCTAACTCGCTGCGATAAATCTCGAAGATATGCGCAATGCGCTCTTCCAATGGATTCGTCGACGCAAGAAAGTATTCCTGCGGATCGATCATGTGGTTCTTCGCCCACGAGATGCGGCCAAGAGCGACCCTCGGCTTCAACTGCTTGTCGTCGACGCCGAGACGCTTGAGTGCCTGCTTCACGATGGCCTGCTGATCTGCCTCGTCGTAAATGGCAAACGTGCGGGTCAGACCCTGACCGTTGGTGCGCAGCGCTTCGATGTCGCGACGCAGGATGCGCACGCACAGGGAGTGGAAGGTCGCAATGGTGGGCCGCGCAAGCGACGAATGTCCGATCAGCTTCTCGACGCGCTCAGCCATCTCTTTCGAGGCCTTGTTGGTAAAGGTGACCGCGAGGATCGCGTCCGGCGAAACGCCCTTCTCCTCGATCAGGTAGGCGATGCGGTGCGTGATGACGCGCGTTTTGCCTGAGCCCGCACCAGCGAGGATGAGCACGGAGCCATCGGTATGCTCCACACCCTCACGCTGCTGCGGATTCATGTGTTCAAGCAGGCGTGACGTGGTGCCGGACACGGTAATCTCCTACTTCAAAGTTTACGATGGCAGCTTTGTGCTAGGTCGTATTAAGTCTCCAACACGCACATTGAAAGGGCACGGCTTCAGCCGTGCCGAGATCTCCGGAGAAGAAGACATGCGCGGTCAAGGCTTTTCCCAACAGGCAGTGATTGCCGTCCGCGCACGTCGAAGCCGTTTGTGGATGGGAAGGCTGCTGTGTACATTGAATTGGCTTGCCGTATGCAGAACAGCACAGCGCGGCGAAAATGCTTACTCCTCACCATTCCGAAGGCCCGCGCTCTCGATACTCGTGGTAATGTGCGGCACGGCTGAAGCCGTGCCCTTTCAATGATTCCGGAGACTGATTCCACGACGAATGTCCCGGACGAATCCGTTTCTACTACTTCTGAGAGGCCGACTCCGGCGCGACTTTGACCGTGGTTGCGCCACACGATCGCAGGTTCTGGCAGGCAATCGGCTTCAACGTGTTTCGGTCGAGGCAGGCCTCGATGGCTGTGAGATAGTTGCGCCCGCACGAGAGCACGAGGCTGCCCTGGGGGTAGCCCGGATTCGCCTGGTAAAAGTGCCCAAGAATGTCGTCAGGCCGCAGGGTAAGGGCGTGATCCACGTGCTGCAGTGTGGCAGGAATCTTCAATGCGTGATACGCTCGCCGCGCTGTCTGGAAGAAGGCGTCCGGTTGCAGTGTCGTGCAGGTGCCATGCTTCTTCCACTCGTGCGTGAGCAGCGTGAGGCTTGGCGTCATATCGAGGTACAACTGGTAATTCGCAGGGCCCGGGCGGTCGGAACAGTTCGCGGGCCAAGTGCCGTTGGTGTTCTGCGGCCACAGCCCATGCAGCACGAAGCCGTGCGGTGTGCCGCACTCCTGCGCGGCATCCTCGCGCTTCGCCGCGGTGTGCTCATTCAACGGCAAAACCTCGCCGTTGTGGCAAAACTCCGGTGCCCAGCTCAGGTTCAGCAGGTAGAAGTCGAACTGCCCTGGTGCGCTGTGCACCTCCTGCGCGTGGAGAAGTGATGCAGACAGCAGCACAACGAAGAGCGAGAGGACGGAGCGCATCGCCCTCACATGATAGCGGACGCTCTCAATCGCTGCCGACTTTGCTCCACTTACATGCTGGGAGGGAGCAGGACCTCCAGGCCTGAACCGGTGCAGGAAAGAACTAACTTATCTCTTTGAGCATGAGCACACCAGCCCGGAGCGCAGGATTACCACAAGAGGCCAGGTCGTGGGTCTGAAGATGATCTACGCTCCCCTATAAAGGAACGACCATTCATTCTGCGAATAAGTGACCGGGTTTGGACACCCGTGTCCGTTCGTGGACATCCTGTCATTTGTAACTGGCGGCCTAAGTCAAACAAACCTACTTAGTCACGCATCTTTCACGATTTATTTTGCAAAAAGGGTGGAACGAAGCGTGCTCCTCTGCGTATCACTGAATGCGCGACGATGTTTCAACTGCAGTGGGACTTCGCCAGCTACATCGATCTACCAGGAGAACCACCATGATCCGTCGTTTCGTTTGCACCCTCGCCATCGCCGCCGCAACCGTTGCCCCGCTCACCTCGAATGCCATGTCGATCTTCGGCCGCTCAGACAGCAACACGCCGTCGGCAAGCACGCCCAAAGGCAAGACCATAAAGCTGACCCTGAAAAACAAGACGGCCTCAGCCATGACGCTCACAGTGAATGACCAGCCGGTTACGATTGCTGCGGGAGCTGAGATGGAGGTGAAGGCCGTGGACGGAACCAACATTTACGATGCCGACCGCAACGTCAAGGTGCATGTGACCCGCGATCTGAGCGGCACGGCTGTCTCGTTCCGGTAATCCCTCGGCACTCACTGGCCGCATGCCTCTCCAGGAGGATTCCTGCGGCAGGAACCAAGCAGGGAAGAACGATAGCGTTCTTCCCTGCTTCCTTTTCCGTCACACTGCTCTCGTATGCTGAAGGCTATGCCTTTGAACACACTCTGCGTGTTTTGCGCATCGCGTGATGGCGCACGTCCGAGTTATCAGCAGATCGCTGAAGAACTCGGACGTGAACTGGCGCGTCGGAAGATTGCACTGGTTTACGGTGGCGCGACGGCCGGCTTGATGGGCCGCGTGGCGAACGCCGCGCTTGCCGGGAACGGCAGAGTTGTCGGCGTGATTCCGCACGTGCTCGTCGATAAGGAAGTGTCCACCGACGGCTGCACCGAACTGCACGTGGTAGACACGATGCACACGCGCAAGGCACTCATGGCGCGGAAAAGTCAGACGCCTTTCTTATCCTGCCCGGCGGCTACGGAACGCTCGAAGAAATGTTCGAAGTCATCACCTGGCAGACCCTCAGCATCCATCGCAAGCCGATCTGCCTGCTGAACGTGGAAGGCTTCTACGATAGCCTGCTCGTCTTTCTGGACCACGCGAAGAGCGAGGAGATGATTCGGCGCGATGCCCGGGAGGTTTTACTGATCGCGGAAAGTGTCGAAGACGCGCTGGCGATGCTGGATGCCGCGCTGGCGAAAGGCTAAAGTGGCCGGACCTGCCGCGAGTCCATCGCATTCGGAAAGCATCCAAACCTCCGCTGACCAGCAGATGGAGAGTTCATGCCGAGTATCTTCGACCCGATTCGCGTAGGCGATCTGGATCTTCCAAACCGCATTTTCATGGCGCCGCTGACGCGCTTGCGTGGCACCGTGGACCACGTGCCGCGCCCCGCGCTGATGGCGGAGTACTACCGCCAGCGTGCGAGTGCCGGTCTCATAATCACCGAGGGCACGCCTGTGGACCCGATGGGTGTCGGCTATCCTCAGGTTCCCGGCATCTGGTCGCAAGAGCAGGTAGAAGCATGGAAGCCGGTGGTGGAAGCGGTGCACCAGGCCGGCGGCCGCATCTTCGCGCAGATCTGGCATGTTGGCCGCATCTCGCATTCCTCATATCTCAACGGCAAGCTGCCCATCGGACCAAGCGCCATTCAGCCATCCGGCCACGTGAGCCTGGTGCGCCCGATGACCGGATTTGAGACACCGCGCGCACTCAAGTTGAGCGAGGTCAAAGCTGTCTCTGAGCAGTTTGGTCACGCAGCGGCCAACGCCAAAGCTGCGGGATTCGACGGCGTGGAGCTGCACGGTGCGAACGGCTACCTGCTGGACCAGTTTCTGCAGAGCGGCGCAAACCAGCGCGAGGACGAGTACGGCGGCAGCGTGGAGAACCGGGGGCGACTCATGCTAGAGTGCGCGGACGCGGCGAGCGGCGTCTTCGGCGCAGGCCGCGTGGGCATGCACCTGGCACCGCGCAGCGATGTGCACAGCATCTCCGACGCGAACCGACCGGAGACCTTCGCGTACGTCGCGCGCGAACTCGGCAAGCGCAAACTGGCCTTTTTGATGGCTCGCGAGAAGCAGGGCCCAGACAGCCTGGGGCCGATGCTGAAGCGCGAGTTCGGCGGCGTGTATGTCATGAACGAGGAGTTCACGCTGGCGAGCGCCGATGCCGCGCTGGACCGTGGCGATGCCGACGCGATCGGCTTCGGCAAGCTCTTCATCGCCAACCCCGACCTGCCAAGGCGTCTGCGCGAAGGTGCTGCACTCAACCCGCAGCGGCCGGAACTCTTCTACTCGCACGAATCGGAAGGCTACACGGACTATCCCGCGCTTTCCGCATAAGTCGCCGTTGATTGGCAGAGCACGTTCTGGAGCGGTATGGTGGGCTTGCTGCCATGCCGCTTCTTTCATGCCTCGTGCTTCTGCTGTTTACGTTCCTCACCGCCTCCGCACAGAAGAGTGCGACTTATCCCGCCAGCGCAGAACATCCTTCGCCAGCGTGGTTTGTGGACGTGGCCGCGAAAGCTGGAGTCAGCGTTCGCAACGTGAACGGCAGCGCGGAGAACAAGAAGTACATCGTGGAAGCGACGGGCTCGGGCGTCGCGATCCTGGACTACGATCGCGATGGCTGGCAGGACATCTTCCTGGTCAATGGCACCGAGCTGAATGCCGGAGCGAACAAGACAGGCGCGCCGACGAACCACCTCTTCCACAACAATCACGACGGCACATTTACCGACGTAACCGTGAAGACCAACATGGCCTCGACAGGATGGGGTCAGGGCGCCTGCGTCGGCGACTACGACAACGACGGTTACGACGACATCTTCGTTACGGCCTACGGCAAGAACCGGCTCTTCCACAACGAGGCGGGTACGCGCTTCGCGGAAGTAGCCGAGGTATCCGGGGCCGCGGGCTCTGGCAAGGAGTGGGGTACAGGCTGCGCCTTCGTTGACTACGACCGCGATGGCCGTCTCGACATCATGGTCGCCAATTACGTCCACTTCGACCTGGCGAAGACGCCGAAGCCAGGCGACGAGGCCGGCTGCATGTGGAAGGGCACCGCTGTGATGTGCGGTCCACGCGGTCTGCCGAGCGCACCGAACATCCTGCTGCACAACGAAGGCGTGGGCAGCGATGGTCGCGTCCACTTCAAGGACGTGAGCGAGGCCAGTGGCATCACGAAGACGGACGGGCATTACTGCTTCTCCGTCACCACGCTGGACTACGACGAGGATGGCTGGCCGGACATCTACGTTGCCTGCGATTCCACGCCGTCGATCCTCTACCACAATCGTCACGATGGAACCTTCACGGACGAGGCCGCGAACGCCGGCGCAGCCTTCAACGAGGACGGCCGCGAGCAGGCGGGCATGGGCGCAACCGCGGCGGACTACGACGGCGACGGCCACATCGATCTGTTCAAGACCAACTTCTCCGACGACACGTCAACGCTGTATCACGCTAACGGCGACGGGACCTTCACCGACAACACGCGGCCTGCGGGACTTGCCATCAATCCCGATGCACTCGGCTGGGGCGCGGTCTTCGCGGACGTGGACAACGATGGCCGGCCTGCCCTTTTGGTGGCGAATGGTCACGTCTATCCCGAGGTGGACTCCGCGAAGCTGGGAGCAAGCTTCCGCGAGCCGCGCTTCCTCTACTGGAACGCAGGTGGAGGCAAGTTCAAGGACGTCTCCAAGGCAAGCGGACCTGGACTGAGCGAGCCACTGAGCGGACGCGGGCTCGCAGTCGCCGACCTGTGGAACGACGGTCGCCTGAGCGCGTTGGTCAATAACCTGAGCGACCGGCCAATGCTGCTGGTGAACCAGGCCGCGAATGCGAACCATTGGGTCGGCTTGCAACTGCACGGTTCCAAGTCCAATCGCAACGCAATCGGTGCGCACGTGACCTTGCGTGGCACAACGCGCAACTGGGTGGACGAGGTGCGCAGCGGCTCCAGCTACAACAGTTCCAGCGACCTGCGACTGCACTTCGGGCTTGGCGCGGAGAAGCAACTGAGCGGCATAACGATCCGCTGGCCGAACGGTGAGTCGGAGAACTTTTCCGCGCCGAAGCTCGATGGCTTTACCGACGTGACCGAAGGCAAAGGCACTCCGGTTAAGTAGCGGCATAAGCGTTTCTCTTCCAGATGTAACTTCTGATTCGTCATTCGACCTAGGATGCGACGCTACGCGCCTGATCTGGAAGGCTCAATACACCTTGCAGTGCATTCCCGCATAGTCGCCGCTCTGCTGGAAGGCGCGCGCTTGAGGGCTGTCCGGGTTATAGACGAGCGCCTGCTTCAGCAGCCGCTTCGCCTCTGCCGCATTGCCGGAACGGCACTGCAGCATGGCCAGGTCAAGCATGGCTGAGGTCTGACCAGGATCGTTCACACTTACCGTGCCAAGGTGCCGCACAGCCGCGGGCAGATCACCAGCCTGCGCCTCCATCACTCCCAGGTTGGTCAGAACCGTTGGGTTGGCAGGCGCGGACTTCAGCGCCTCGCCATACTCCTGCAGCGCCGCGGCGCGGCCGCCGCCAAGCTGGGCAAGATAGCCAAGCTGCTCGTGCACGACGGCATCTGCCTGGTGCAGGAACTCCGCTTTGTGGAGCAAGCTCACGGCGCGGGTTTGGCTGCCTTGATCGCCATGTACGGCAAGCTGCGCATAGGCAAGGCCGCGCTCCCGGTCCGTGGGTTCCGCGCTCCCGACAGGTACAAGGTCCGTGGTATGGGCAAAGGCAGACGCGACCGCGGGCGTATCCAGCGAGTTGAGCGTCAGCACTGCTGGCTTTCGTGCCGACCCAAAGGATCGAGGTTTGGCTTCAATGTCGTGGTCCACGTTCTGCTCGTGCGAGATGTCCGACGTTGCGCGGCTCGGCATGTGGCAGACAGCGCAATCCTGCTGCTCGGGATGGTGCGTTGCCGCGTGGAAGCTCGCCGAGTCCGCGTGGCACTGCAGACACTTGCCGCGATAGAACGCCACGCGCTCCTCCGGCGCGGGCTGGCTGTGCGGGTCGTGGCAGGTGGTGCACGTCATGCGATCGCCGACCGCGCGACGGCAGGCGCTGCGCAGCATGCCTTCGTACTGGCTGCTGGCGCGGCGTTGCGACAGCTCCGAACTCGCCTTGACGAAGTAGACCGCAGTGTCACTCAGGTCATCACCTGGCTGAAAGGTGCTGAGCGACTTGCCGGCGCGCTGCACCATTGCGTCCCCTTCCAGGTGGCATTGCAGGCACACGCTGTCACGCTTCGCCGGTACGAGCTGGTGGATGCGCAGCATGGGCGTTTTGCCCTTGCTCTGCAGGTGCGCCGCGGGATCGCCATGGCAGGCGCTGCAGCCGACGCCGGCCTGCAGGAACGGCGGTCCAGCGAAGACGTTCGGCGCAGCGGCCTGCGGCTGCTGCACGGCAGTCGCATGGCAGTGCAGGCAGTTCGCATCCGTGGGCAACGCAAGCGGAGCGGAGACGGCGTTGTCATACGCGGGAGCCATGCCGTAAGCAGCGCGGCGCGTGTACCAGTTCACAGGCGCTTCGTACCAGAGCCTCGCGTCCGCATCCGGCAGGCTGCGGCTGAAGAGGTACGTTCGCCCGTGCTTGCCGGAGCCGATGTAGTAGACCAATGAATCGGTCTCATCCAGCGGAGCGGTCTCGCTCTCGCGCACGGACCGCAGATGCGCAACGCCGTCTTTCTGGCTGACCGTGTAAGTGACGCCGGAAGGAGCATGGCGGAAGCTGCCGGTCTGCAGGGCTTCCGATGCGAGACCGCTGCCGCGAGCCATCGAGGTTTGCTCATAAGTGCGGTAGATCGCCGCATGACAACTGGCGCAGGCGCGGTCCGGTTCCTGCAGGTGCGGCAGATCCGATGCCGCGTGAACAGGCTTTGAAACGCCGCGCCGAAACCCAATCGAGACAAGCAGCAGAACAAGAAGGAACAGGACCGCGCACTGCAGCGAGCGCGTGGAAGAGCGGGTCCGCGTTGCTGCTGAGTTACTGATACTCATAGCGTCTCAAATCCTGAGACGGATTGCAGCCTGCGAGCGCTCACTGCTTCGGCGTATCGAACTTTGGCGCGGTGTCTGCCTGAATTTTCTGGGAGATCGCCGTTTCGCGCTGGGCATCGGTGATGCGGCCGAGCCCGCGGTACGCC
>CALMAP010000163.1:23005-24261 GCA_937859825.1 uncultured Terriglobus sp.
TCGATGGATCGTTGCGCTTCAGCATCACCTTGCCCAGCAGGATGTACGGACCGGTGCTGTTGGGCACCAGCAGGATGGCGCGCTGCAGCGTCTGCTGCGCCGCGGCGTAATCGCCCTTGCGGGAGAGCGCGTCCCCGAGCCGGTCGTAGACCGAGCCGTTCAACGGGTCGCGCTTGCTCTCTGCCTGCAGTTCCGTGATGGCGTCGTCCACGCGTTCCTGCGCCAGCGCGACCTCCCCCAGCAGCATGTGCGCGCCCGGCAGTTGCGGGTCCAGCACAATGGCCTTGCGGGCTTCGTCCTGCGCGATGGGAACATACTCGCGCCGCAGCAGCATGCGCGCGGCCAGCAGGTGTGCGGGAGCGGAGTCGCCGGGAAAGCCGTACTGCTCCGCAAAGGCATGGCGCGCGTCGTCATAACGGCGCGTGTCGATGTAGCACAGCGCCAGCACATACGCGGGATCGGACTTGGTTGCGGCGGTCCAGCCATGCGCCTTCTCCAGCAGCGGAATCGCGTCCGCGGGACGGCCAAGGCGGAAGAGCGTGAGGCCGCGAAGCTGCACTGCTTCCAGATCTTCCGGATTTGCTTTCGTAGCTGCAGTAAACGCAGTCTCCGCTTCAGGCAGGCGGTTTAGGGCATAGAGAGCCTCGCCACGCAGACGATCGCGCGCGGGCAGTGATGGATTCTCTTCTACCGCTTTGAGCACTGCGTCCGCGTGGCCGATCTCGAGCTGGTGGCGCAGCTGCGCGGCATCAGGAGCAACTGCGGGTTGCTGCGCGTACATAACCGGTGCCAGCCCGAGCAGGAGCGTCGCCAAGGATACTCCCCCTCCCCGTCTTCTTTGCAAATTCCTCATTGATTGTGGGTTGGCCGTGATGGCCTGTCCAAATTCCTCATTTCAGGAGAGTTGCAAGCAAAATCCTCATCTGGTTGGACTTATGTACCAACATATCGGTTTCGCTTTGGGCTCAAACCTCTCCTATTTTATTGATTCGAGATACATGATCGTGCCAATTATTTGTTCGAGGTAAGTTGTCAGGATTGCGAGATTTACGGTTGTTTGGTGATTGGCTGGGACTTGACAACATAAGAGCAGGTCGTGGAGGCACCCATGTGTCGCGCCTTCAGCGCTCGGTGCTGGTGACGACGTACACCTGGGCCTTTGGCTCTGCAGGAAGGACATAAAAGTGGGGGGGGCCGCAGGCCGCCCCCCCCGCAGTAAAACCCCGGCTTGGCCTATTAGAAAGTCAGGCGTACCC
>CALMAP010000164.1:0-3576 GCA_937859825.1 uncultured Terriglobus sp.
CTTGGCCACATGAAACACACCGCGCTACACATGCAGTTGATGCAAATTCAACAGCGGTACCAACGGCCTTTGCTGCTGAGTGAAACCGGAGCCGAGGCGGATTCAGCCCCGGGTTGGCTTGGTATGGTCTGCGCCGAAGTACGGCAAGCCAATGTGCATGGTGCAAATGTCTGCGGCAATTGCCTCTACCCAGTCACAGATTATCCGGGATGGGACGACAATCGCCATGTCGCGACAGGTTTGCTGCGACTGGATCGTCGCTATAGGAAACGGTATGTTCGAACCACGCTCCTCGATGAACTGTCACTGCAACAGTCTTTTTTTAATGATGCTCGTAGAATTGAGCGCGATGGCGCAAGTTGAACACCCGCACTTGTCACAAATCCTGCATCAGAGGTGAAGTGGCTGTACTCCACAGTCACGGTACACTCTCGAATTTGATTGCGGATTTCCTTATATTGTTCCGCGTCCACATGCCGCCAGTGGCTAGAGGGTCTGCGCCATTTTGTTTTACCTGAGGTTCTCATGACGGAAATTTGCTCCCGCCGCGATCTTATTTGCTTCAGTCATCTACGATGGCACTTTGTAACGCAACGACCGCAACATTTGATGACCCGGGCTGCCCGCGACCGCAGAGTTTTCTTTTTTGAAGAACCCATTTTTGACGCAACGGAATACTCCTACCTGGAAGCAATCACCATTTCTGCCCGTTTGCACGTCCTGCGTCCTCACCTGCTTTCAGGCACTCTGGTCGACGAGGCGCAGGCTACCCTCCTGGACGCATATCTGGCTGAACAGCACAGCCAGGAGTATGACGCCTGGTTCTACACGCCGATGGCATGCGCGTTTACCGGAAACCTCCATCCGCGAGTCATTGTGTATGACTGCATGGACGAGCTTAAAAACTTTCTCAATGCTCCTCCGCAATTGATCCAGTATGAGCACGAACTGCTACTGCGCGCCGATGTAGTCTTCACAGGTGGTCGCAGCCTGTATGAGGCTAAGCGTAAAAGCCATCCAAAAGTCTCTTTGTTTCCAAGTTCCATTGACAAAGAGCATTTCGCCAAGGCGCTATCGCCCGATATTCAGGAACCCGCCGACCAGGCCATGCTGCCGCTACCAAGAGCTGGCTTCTATGGCGTGGTGGATGAGCGTTTTGACTTGAAATTGTTGCGCAATGTTGCGGAGGCTTGTCCGCAGACGCACTTTGTCATACTCGGGCCGGTAGTTAAGATCGATCCCGCTACATTACCCCAGTCGGCCAACATCCACTATTTGGGAGCCAAAGCATACGAAACTCTGCCAAACTATCTTTCCGGCTGGAGTGCCGCGATTCTCCCATTTGCGTTGAATGATGCAACCAAATTCATCTCACCAACTAAGACCCCGGAATACCTCGCCGCTCTTCGCCCTGTTATCTCCACACCCATTCAAGACGTGGTCAGCGATTATGGCGAGCCAGGGCTCGTTGAAATCGCTGGAACCGATCAAGAGTTTGCTGCCGCGGTCAAGCGCGCGACGCTCACTGCTCTAACCAAGCAATGGGAAAAGAAGGTAAAGGAGGCGCTCAGCCACATGTCCTGGGACGGAACATGGAAAAGCATGCAGAAGGAGATGGACGCCGCTGATGCGGATCAAACTTCCAAGAGCAGGGACACAAAATTGCAGGGCAGAACTGCATCCCGTTTCCACATCCCTACAAGTACAACTCATCCGTTCCGTGTGACTTCAACTGCAAACGTACATCCGACTGCGCTCCATGCCCGCCCGGCAAAGGAGTTTGAGGTTCTCGTAGTAGGAGCAGGCTTCGCGGGTAGTGTAATGGCCGAAAGAATCGCCTCGCAACTAGGCAGGCGTGTGATCATCATCGACAAACGCGATCATATCGCGGGTAACGCCTACGATCATTACGACGAGCATGGAATTCTGGTTCACCGCTACGGACCGCACATCTTCCACACCAACTCCAACGAGGTCGTGCGCTATCTCTCAGGGTTTACGAAGTGGCGTCCTTACGAGCATCGTGTTCTTGCAAGTGTCAGGAACAAGTTTGTCCCTGTTCCCATCAATCTTCGCACGATCAATGAGCTGTATGGATTAGACCTGGATGCGGATGCCATGCAGGCATTTGTCTCGGAACGCGCAATCGCCATCAAGAACATTCGTACATCAGAAGACATCGTCCTGAGTCGTGTTGGGCGCGAACTGTATGAGCTTTTCTTCCGCAACTACACTCGGAAACAGTGGGGGCTGGACCCTAGTCAGTTGGACTCCAGTGTTGCGGGAAGAATTCCTGTGCGCTTCAGCACGGATGATCGCTACTTCACCGACAACTTTCAGGCGATGCCGTTGGATGGTTACACCCGCATGTTTGGGCGAATGCTGGATCACCCCAACATTACCGTTCAGCTCGGAACTACATTCGATGACGTGAGAAGACAGCATCCTGACGCGCACGTCGTCTACACAGGACCAATCGATGAATACTTTGACTTCTGTTATGGCCCATTGCCTTACCGTTCTCTGGAGTTCAGACACGAGACGCATAATGTAGACGTGCGGCAACCTGCGGCCGTATTGAACTTCCCAAACGAGCACGATTACACCCGAGTGACGGAATTCAAATGGCTTACCGGGCAGGCCCATGACAAAACAAGCATTGTGTATGAATACCCTCGCGAGTCAGGGGACCCTTATTACCCCATTCCACGTCCTGAAAATGCAGCTTTGTATGCCCGGTACAAAAAGCTAGCCGACGATGCCCCCGAAGTAACTTTTTGCGGACGCCTCGCCAACTATAAGTACTTCAACATGGATCAGGTGGTGGCACAGGCACTGCACACCTTCGACAATCTGGTTCTTCAGCAAGACTTGCTTTCTACCGGTCATAGAAATGGCATTAGCGGTCGTCAACAGGAGAGATATCTCACCCAGAATCTGTTGACACCACCCCAATCCATATGCGGTCTGCGTGCTGATTCCGACCCGGTATAGCACCACAGCATTCAGGTCCCGTCATCTACCCGCACTAGAAATTGTTTGTAGGGGTGAGGAGCTGAGACCAGCACCTCCTCTCTAAAAAAGGAGACTTCTTTTCTGGAGCGTGGCTAAGACGTGACGCAAAGCCCGACGAATCTTTCAGGGTGATGAGTGGTCCTCTTTAAATCTTACGTCCAAGCGCTATAACGCCTGCGGTACGCGGTCGTGAACTGCCGATCTGCTTGACAGACCCAAAGGCCAGATTGAGCGACAACCCAAGTTAATCGGTGTGAAATGCGTGGCGCCGGATGGCGAACCGTACATGGGTGGCCTATTCTGCTTGTAAGGAGCAGCACAAATCAAGCTCACACCATGCGGTCTATCAAATAGAGTACGCATCTTAAGAAGATATGGGCGCAGGATGTTGCTTCAGCTACAGCCTTGTTGACAAAGATCATCTAGCCTGCGCTAATCCCCTAATTCATAAGCAACTTCCGAAAGCAGGAAATAGACATGGCAGATCAGGCAGCACTGGAACAGAAGTATGCTCCTGTCGGGCAGGCACTCACCGACTTCAGCGATTATGGCGCAAAAATG
>CALMAP010000164.1:3586-13245 GCA_937859825.1 uncultured Terriglobus sp.
GCATCTTCATGCAAGGGGATAAGCTTGTTCTCAAGTGTGATGTCCCGTCAAAAGTGGTTTCGAACCGCATCTGGGATGTGATCAAAAAGGTCGATCCAAACTACGCAGATTTCGAGATTCAGATGGCCGTGAAGGGCAGCGAATCACAGCCTTACACGATCAAGCAGGGAGATACACTTAGTGCGATCTGCCTGAAGTTTTATGGACATGCCAATAAGTACCCTGAAGTGGCACAGGCGAACCACATCGATGCGAACAAAATCCCGGTCGGCGAGACGATTCAGCTTCCCGTGCTTTCCTGAGCAAAAGGCATAGGCATCGAAGGGGCCACCCTAGGGTGGCCCCTTCTAATTTGTTGGGTTACTACTGCTTGAGTGATGCTTCCAGACCAGCTGTGCGTTACAAGATTCTTCCCAGCACGGATTGAAGAACACTGCCCATCTCGGGTTGCGCTCCCGTCTGTGCTCCCTGCTGATCTACATGCCCGTTCGAAACAAGTTTATTAATGAGGAGGGGTACAGCGACTCCCATGCCCATCTTGACCATGGTCGGAGACATGCCCGTCTTTTGGGCGATACTGTCGATGATGCCGGTTCCACTCAGCCCCTGCTCCATTTCATCGGGAGCAGCCGGAGCAGTTTGACCTGAACCCCACTGCTGGACCTGCCCGCCCATGCCGTTCTGGTGGAATGCCTGCAAAAGACCACCCAGTCCGCCGGGTCGGTTCTGCAATTCCTCCATCAAACCACCTGTAACCTGCCCGTTCGGTGTAGCGGACGTTCCACCCTGGCCCGCCATCGACTGAATCATATCCATGATTCCCATATTCCAATCTCCATTCTTCTTTTCTAAGCGGTGCGACTGCCGATAACAAGACGCAGCAGAAAGGTGAGTAGAACCGCGCCAACGACGGCAACGAGAACTGTGTATAGTAGCCCTCCCTGGCCTGCGAAGCCGAGGGAACGCATGATGAAGCCTCCAACCACGGCACCGATGATACCGATCACAATGTCCATGAACGGACCAAAGCCGCTTCCTTTCATGATCTTGCCTGTAAGGAAGCCTGCGATCAGACCTACGATGATCCACCAGAGGAACGCCATGAGTTGTCCTTATGTTGCTGCTTGTTGTAGTTACCGAGAAATTGTTAAAAGTTGCTAAAGAGGCATCTAGCTCCGCTGCCTTGAGCACGACATCAACATGCCATCTACAAATGGCTCTCTGCAGAAATCTTTACGTGGATTTCTTTTTGGGCACAGACTTCAACACAGGAGCGGCTGTAGCTTCATCTTCTTCGCTTTCGTGTTCCGACTTCTTTTCTTCAGGGTTTTTCTCCTCGTCCTCTTCATCCTCATCGTCTTCTTCTGACTCCTGAGCGTCTGCGTCCTTCAGGATCGCTGTCGCACCGGTCAAAATGCCTTTGGCAGCCGCCTGCTCCTCGTTGAGGGATTCAGTCAAAAGCTTCGCACTATCAGCTTCTTTAAGGGTTTTGGCCATCGCGAGCGCTGCACTGTATCCAGCGATTTCGTAGTGCTCAGTGCGTAGCGAGGCTCCGACGATTCCGGCGTCTTTTAGCGCGCCCTCCTCATCTTCTTCGAGGGCTTCGGTGACTTCCTTGATGCAGCCTTCCATGCCGCTGCAGTGTTTCCCTGTTGCTTTTTCCCCAAGCTGTTCAAAGATCTGCTTCAGGCGGTTTACCTGAGTCTTGGTCTGCTCCAGATGCTCAGTTAGAAGAGCCTTCATTTTTTCATCAGAAACCTGCTTCACCGTCTTGGGCAGCGACTTTAACTGCTGGTTCTCAGCGCTATATAAATCGCGCATTTCATCAATCCATACTTCTTTCAAACTCATCGTCGTATCCTCTTGATGTTCGTCGGATGCGAGATTACCTTTTAGGACTGCACGAGTAGGCGAAAGTCGACGCATATGAGCAGCAAATCGCCGTTTGCGCGACTTACCGCATAAGGTTTCCTGGAAGCAGCAGTCACGTGAAAGTAGGAGGGTGGGGGTGACCTGAGGAAGTGGCCCTCAGAAGGAGAACAACGAGGAGTGAGTGCGAGGTCAACGAACATACGACTCAAAGCTGAACCAGTCCACGGATCAGCGAGGCGATTGCTGCTTCCGTGCGGTCGGAAACGTCAAGCTTGGCGTAGAGGGCGTTCAGGTGGTTCTTGATTGTGCTGGGACTGATCTGGAGAATGCCCGCAATCTCCCGGTTGGTGAGGCCGCGCGTTAGCAGCAGCAGGATCTCCTGTTCCCGCTCAGAAAGAGCCTGCCGGCTCAGGCGCTCGGCCAGACGCGAGGCGATGGTGAGCGGTATGTGCTTACGCCCTTCGCGCACGTTGCGAACGGCTTCGCTCAGCTCGTCACGCATGGCATCCTTCAGCAAAAACCCGAGGGCACCTAACTGCAGCGCGCGATAAATTTCTTCCTCGGTCCCAAAGCTGGTCAGCACCAGCACACGCGCCTCCGCATCGTGGCGCCGGATCTGCTCCAACGCGTCCAGGCCGTCCGTGCCGGGCATGCGCATGTCCAGGATCAGCAGGTCCGGGCGCTCGTTCTGGTAGAGGCGCACGCACTCGTCTCCGTTGGAGGCCTCACCGACCACCTGCATGCCTTCGGATTCGAGAAACGCTTTCAGACCCATGCGGAAGACGACATGGTCGTCGGCAATAATCACCCGGACAAGTTCAGGCATGGCGACCTCGTTGATGCAGATGAGTTTGGCTCCCTAAGCCACTACTGCTTGTGCGCAAAGGCACGCCTTTTCGCCGGAGCAGGCGGCCGTCCTGCACGGGTATCTCGATGCGGATGGAAGTGCCGCGTGGCAGTTGTGCTGCCTGGATGATGCCGCGCATGGTTTGCACACGTTCCCGAATCCCGAGCAGGCCGAAGTGGCCTGACGGCGCGTTGTGGAGCAGGTTCGGATCCATGCCGGTGCCGTCGTCTTCCACCAGCACAACGAGCGCATGGTCGCCCATGCTGACCTCTACCCGAATGTTCGAAGCGGACGCGTGCTGCTGCGCGTTCGAGATCAGTTCCTGAACGATGCGGTACACGTTCTCCGCGATCGTTGGCAGCAGCAGCACGCCGTTCGCACCGGCGAATGTCATCTCCAGGTGCTGCCCGGGAACGTCCTGCAGGTGCCTGGCCATTTGTTCCAGCATGGTTTGTAACGGCATGTCGCGAGAGAAGGCGCGCAGTGCGGCGATGGACCGGTGCGCCTCGGCCCGGCTGTGTTTCACCATGCGCAGGGCCATGCCGAGGTGCTGTGCGGCGGCATGATCGTCCTGCAGCTTCGTGCGCACCACTTCCAACTGCAGCGCAATGCCGGCAAAGCCCTGTGCCAGCGTGTCATGAATGTCGCGCGCGATGCGCGCCCGTTCGGACAGTACGGCGTTATAGCGCCGCTTTACCTGTTGCAGGTGAACCACCTGGATGCAGACACCGAGCAGCAGCGCAAACGCAAACAGGTAGGAAAGGTGGCGCACATTCCACCAGCCCGGGCCGTGCACCACCTCCATGTCTTCGGGAGAGGTGACCAGGAGCACAAAGCTGCCTTCCGCGCTGGAGTACTGCGTGGGCGAGAGCAGCAGAATGCCGTTTAGCCGCATGGTCGCGCCGGGCTCGAGCTTGTTCATGGAGAAGGCGCCGGTGCCGGCAACAGTGTCCTGCTCCAGCCGTGCGGTAAAAAACTGGTGATCACCCTGCAGGCTGAGCACCGCCCCCTTCGGCTGCCGGTCCATACGAGTTAACACGCCGGTGGTCTGCACATAATGCAGGTTGTAGCGGCCGTCCGCCGCGCGGTCTGGGGTGATGGCCAGCGGCAGCGGTGGGGAGCTGTGCCACAGCGTCTGGATCGAGGAAGCCTCTACGATCGCACCGCCCTCTTCTACGAGGCTGGTTCCCATCACCTCGGCTTCGTCGCCGATGGTGAGCGGGTACGGGTGCCCGGTCCGCAGTTCGACCGCGCCGGTCTGGTCCTGCATGATGACTCGGTCGCGGGTATGTGTGATGGTGCCGCGCAGCAGCACCGGGCGGTGCTCCCGCCCGGACTCTCCTTCAAGAACACTGCGGATGGAAACAAGCACCGGCCTGCCCGCGAGGTGTGCCTGCGCATGGCAGCAGGCTGTGGCCGCGAGCCACAAAAGAAGAAGGCACTTGGCAGTCCCTATTCCACCGCGCCATACTGCCGAGAGTCGCGACTGGAAGACGGTAGCTGAATGATTCCTCTGCATAGAACGGCGAGCAGCCGATTTTCTCCCGCATGGCTGGCAGGGGTCGCCGCAATAGGCGTGCTGATCGCAGTCGCCCTGGCATGGCGTGCGCACAGGCATGCCGTGCAGAACAGCAGCGTGCTTTCCACCGCGCTGAAAGACTGGATACCGTATGAGGGTGCGTGGGTGAGTGACCAGGGCACCCTCGGCAACCTGCGGAATGGACGCGGCGACAAGCTGGTGAGCAACAGCGCAGTGCCGGACGACCTGCTCTTCTCCGCCGAGCTTCGATTCGATTCCGAAAGCGATATGCAGTGGGGCGATTCCGGTGTGATTCTGCGGGCGACGAACCTGGCTCGTGGCACAGATGCTTTCTACGGCTACTACCTGGGCCTGCGGCCGGTAAGCCGCGAGCTCTTGCTTGGGCGCGAAGAGTTCGACTACGTGAACCTGGCGATCAAGCCGCTGAGTGAGCCGTTGGAGCTGGGTGCCTGGTACCGGCTGCAGGTGCGTGCGCGTGGATGCCACCTGGAGGCGAGCGCCTTCAACAAACAGGGCGACGAGATCGGCAGCGCCTCGCTGGACGACCGGAACTGCCGTTCGCTGCGTGGCGCCGTCGGTTTGCGTTCGTACAGCATGCTCACTTCGTGGCGGCATCTTGTCGTCCGGGAATTGCGTTGAGCTTTGCTGAAGAACTTGCAGGAGTGGCACGGTCCGGTCGCACGTGCAGCGTGACCGGAACCTCCTGCACGCCGCGCAGGTGCAGCCCCTGCATGGAGGCGTGAAGCATCTGGATGGCCGCCTTGCCGATACCTGTCATGTCTTCGACGACGAGGGAATCAATCTCGCCGCGATCGACGGCGGCGATCCGCGATTCCTCATTATCCACGCCGATCAGCAGGGGAGGCTTGCGGTGGTTGCGCAGTTCCGTAGCCGCACCCATGGTGCCGAAAGGGTCCGAGGCGAAGATCAAATCAATGTCGCCGTGCTGCTGCAGCATGTCGCGCGCCGCCTCGGTCGAGCGGCCCCAGTCCGAGACGCCGTAGGCCATCGCAACGATATCGATCCCCGGCGACTGCTGACGCAGGCGCTCGCGAAACGAGCGCTCACGCAGGCTCGATCCTTCCAGCGTGGGACTCACGCCGATCATGCCGACCTTCCCATGTCCGCGCAGCGCCTGTGCCGCACGGTCGGCGGCCAGCGACCCAATCTCCACATCACTGCTGCCCACGTAGGCGACGTACTGGTCGGATGGGAGGGCGATTGGCGCATCCACGATCACCACGGGAATGCCTGCCTCCCGCGCGCGGCGCACGGCGGAGGCGAGCACCATCTGGTGCGTTGGCGAGAGCAGGATGCCGTCCACATGCCGGCGAACGGCGTCATCCATCATGTCTGCCTGCTGCGTGTAGTCCGCCTCCGATTCCGGGGCCGCCCACTGCACGGCTTCATGCTGCGGGTCGGTTTCGCTCTGCACGCCGGAACGGAACTGCCGCCAAATGTCCGTGCCGGTGCTCTTTGAGATCACGGCAATGGTCCGTTTCGGATGGCCATTGTGGCAGGCGCTTAACGAAGCCAGCAGCACCGCGAGGGTGCACACGTGTGCGAAGCGCAATCGAACGGAGCCTTGCAGGCTCATGGCTGCGCCGCAACGGGACTCGCGCTTTTGCTCGCACCGGCAGGCCCCAGTGTCAGATGGATGCGGTTGCTTTCCGTCTCGCGTTTGCGTTCTTCGTCGGCAGAGCGTGCGAGCTGCTCACTTACGCGTGCTGCGTCTGCCGTACGCTCGGAACGGCGGTACGCGGCAATCAGCTGGTTCAGCGCGGTACGGTCATGGCTGTTCAACTGCACGGCTCGCTCCAGGTCACGTGTGGCGGCGGGCACATCACTTTGGCGCAGCTCGAGTTTGCCCAGCAAAGCATAGGCCTGGGCCAGCGTGCCATCCTGCTGAAGGGCGGAGCGCAGCAGCGTTTCCGCCTTGGCAAAGCCAGGATCTCCCGGCGCGGCGCCCTGCCGCACCAGCACATCGGCCAGCGTGTAGCTCAGAAGCGGATCGTTGGGAAGTGCCTTCAATTTGGTTTCCAGGCGCGCCTGTGCCTCGTCCAGATTGCTGCCGTCGCGCAGCAGCATGCCAAGCCCCAGCGCGCCATAGGCACTGTTTGGGGAAAGCCAGTCAGCCTTCTCGAAATCGGCAGTGGCCTTTTCGTTCTGCGCGAGTTGCGCGTAGACCGACCCACGCAGGGTATACAGGTCCGCCGCGTTTGCGTTCGCCTGGATACCCGCGTCCAGAACGCTGATGGCCACCTCCGGTGACTGATGATCCATGCTCAGAATGGCGAGGTCGGCATACAGGCCTGACTGCGCAGGGAAGCGCGCGCAGCCTTCGCGTAAAAGTTCGACCGCCGCAGCCACCTGCTCCGTTGCGCTGTAGGCGGACGCGAGCTGGCTATAGCCGTCGACCGTCAGCGCACCGGATGTACGCAGCGGTGCAAGTAGCGCGATGACCTGTGCTGGTTGGGTTGTCTGCAAGCATGCCGCCAGGCGGACGCGGGTCGCGGGGTCAAGCACCGGCAAAACATCCGAACGAAGCAGGTGGGTTGCGGCAACATCGCAGTGGGCCGCCTCCAGCGCGAGCACGCCCGCCATGCCGTGCGCCGCGGAGCTTTCCGGCTCCAGGCGAAGCACTTCGTCCACGTAGCCGGCCGCGCGCGCGTCGTGTGCCTGATACGCCACCTGTGCCGCTGCCTGCGCGGAACGCAGGTCTTTAGGCGCAAGCGTATGTGCTTTCTCAAGGGACTGCAAGGCGTCCGGCTCGCGATGGAGCGCATGGAGCGCCATGCCCCGCTCGAACCACGCCTGTGCGTCGCTAGGCCGGGCGGCAACATCGGCCTGGGCAAGTTCTAGAGCGCGTGCATAGTCGTGCTGCGCCATGGCCTGCCGGTATGTCTGGTTGGTAACGGCAGCGTTCTGCGCGCACAACAAAGAGCAGAGAAGAAAAGGAAAGACCGTGGCTGCGCGTCGCAACAGCATAAGCGAGACTACCTTAGCAGAACCGGGACAGACCTTTCGTTGCGCAAAAAAGAAGGGGTGCATGATGCACCCCTCTCTCTGGAGAGCCCCGCTTAAAACAGGAAGCGCGCACCGACTTGATAGAAGCGCGGCTGCCGGGTGGACGTCGCACGGCCAAAGGTCGGCGACGCGACGTTGTAATCGACAGGGTTCAGGTTGGTGCGGTTCAGTACGTTGAAGAAGTCGATCCGCAGTTGCAGGTTCGATCCTTCCGAACCAAACCAGGGCAGTCGAGTATTCTTCAGCGCGCTTGCGTCGATGTCGAAAACTCCCGGGTTGCGAAACGTGTTGCGGCCTTCGTTGCCGGAGGTACCCAGGGCAGGACGCGTGAAGATGCTGTTTACTCCGTTAGGCGCAATGCCGGTCAGGAACTCCTTGCGGCTAAAACCTTTTGTTCTTGCGCCTGCAACGATATCCGGACGGTCGATGTTGTAACCGTCCGCGTTGTAATCGCCACAGAGCACGCCCTGAGTGCAGTTTGCTGTATACGGATTGTAGTTGCTGGGACTGAACGGGATACCGCTCTGCGCCACTGCGATGCTTGCGATCTCCCATCCACCCAGAGCGCGATCCGCAATTGCCTGGATGTGCGGACTGGGTACGGTATAGCTGCCCGAGAACTTGAAGTTGTTGGTCACGTCGAAGGCGCTATTGCCATAGTTCGCCGCGAAGTTGGTCGGATCCTGTGGGCAGTCCACACCCTCATTGAAGTTGAAGCGAGTGCCGCAGGTGCCGCTGTCCAGCGAGTGCGACCACGTGTACGAGAGCTGATAGTTGAAGCTGCGCGTCCGCTGCGTAAGCGTGGTGACCAGGCCCGCGTAGTTGGAAGCATTCAGGTTCGTCACATAGGTAACGCTGCCGAAGCTGGAGTTGAGGCGATCCTGACGCCCGTCCAGC
Source organism: uncultured Terriglobus sp. (assembly GCA_937859825.1). Classification (GTDB taxonomy): domain Bacteria; phylum Acidobacteriota; class Terriglobia; order Terriglobales; family Acidobacteriaceae; genus Terriglobus. The sequence continues at coordinate 11,770 of CALMAP010000164.1, forward strand.
AGGTCGCCGGCGAATCGGTTGAAGTCGGTGCCGCTGAGCTGGTCCCAGGCGTAGGAGCCTACACCATTGACACCCAGCACAAAGCCACCCTTCAACTCCTGCGTAACGCCCACCGTCATATTGAGGGTTTTGGGAATCTTGATGTTTGGGTCAAGTCCGGAGACAGCGGCATTCAGCCCCTGCACGCCGCCCTTGGCATCCAGCCCGGTCGCGGGGATCGTCGGATAGGTGAAGCCATAGGGAAGTGCCGTGCTGGTGCCGAAGGAGTAGACCGGTTTCACCGGTTGCGTCGGGGAGAAGTAGGGATAGACCCATCCCGGAGGATTGCCACGCAAGCCATCGACAACCTGGCCAAGGGTGACCTGATCACGGTACAGGCCCACGCCGCCGTGCACGCTCATGTGGCCGTCCGATAAGGAGGGCTGCCAGGCAAAAGCGACACGAGGTGTGAAGCCCTTACGGCTCGAGCCATAGATCTTCTCAGACTGGCGAATCGACGCGTTGGTGATGCTTGCCCGCAGTGTGGAGAAGTTCAGGTGCGTGTCACCGGACGGGATGAGGTTCGCAATGCTCGTATAAGTCTGGTAACCGTAGGTATAAGGATTGCCGAAGTTATCGAAACGGCCACCATAGGTAAGTGTAAAGTTCTTCTTGATCTTCCAGCTATCTTCGACAAAGATGCCGTAATCCGTTCCCTGCACACCGAACTGCAGTGGCTTAAAACGGCCAGTTAGTGGATCAAAGGAAACATTTCCTTCGTCATAGACCCTGTCCTGCACGAAGTCCGTCAGGCTGCTGAAGGAGAACTGCGGACGCGCGTTCGGACCACCGAAGTCGGCACTGTCATCCCCGTGCTCCACGCGGAAGCCGCCACGAATGTTGTGGCTGCCACGCACATAACTTGCCACATCGCGCCAAGAGTAGTTGTGTTGGGTGAAGTTACCCGGTCCCCAGCCGCCGCCGAACGCGGTGACGTTCTGCTGGCCGTTGATGTTGATCAACGGAATGCGCGGATCGGCCACGCTGTTCGCGCCATAAACCTTGTACGCGCCAAACTGCGCTTCATTGACCAATCGGTCACTGAAGGTGTGGGTGTAATTGATCGAATAGAGATAACTGCGGTTTGGGCTGACCACAGTGAAGCCGGGACGGTTATCGATCGACTGTGAGTCCAGGTTGAAGTTGAAATAATACCCGTAGATGCGATCCTTGCCGCCATGAAAGTACTGGTCACCGCGGAAGGAGTACTGCAGGCCCTTTCGGTAGGGGCTGTTGGTCGTCGTTGCCGACTCGATAAACGGTGTCGAGCAACCCGCAGTGGGTGTGGTGCACGTCGTGGTAAAGGTTGGGTCAGCATAGAGCCGCACACCGCTTCGCGTTGCATTCGTCACGGCGTACTGGTTCAGCAGGCGGGTGCCGGTGCTGTTGGGAAAGTTCGCCTTGGCGTAATTGAGAAATGCGGCGCTCTCCACGGGA
>CALMAP010000165.1:0-1210 GCA_937859825.1 uncultured Terriglobus sp.
CGATAGTTTCGCGCGCATTCCGGTGCCGTGAAATCCTCATGGAGGAGTTTCTTTGTCCACTCGCGACCGTTTTCTGTTTACGTCTGAATCTGTTACCGAAGGCCACCCCGACAAGATCGCCGACCAGATCTCGGACGCTATCCTTGACGCCTGCCTGGAGCAGGACCCATTCAGCCGTGTGGCCTGCGAAACGCTTACCTGCACCGGTCTCGTGGTGATCGCCGGTGAAATCACCACCAAGGCGTATGTGGACTTTCAGTCGCTGGTCCGCAACACCGTTGCGGAGATCGGCTACACCCACTCGGAGTACGGTTTCGACTCGAACACCTGTGCAGTCATCTCCAGCATTAACAAGCAGTCGCCTGACATCGCGCAGGGCGTGGACAAAGACGGTGCTGGCGATCAGGGCATGATGTTCGGCTACGCCACGAACGAAACGCCGGAGCTGATGCCGCTGCCCATTTCGCTGGCGCATCGCCTTGCGGAAAAGCTGACACAGGTCCGCAAGTCCGGCCTGATGCCGTACCTGCGCCCCGATGGCAAGAGCCAGGTCACGGTGGAGTACGCCGAGGTCGGCAAGCCGTCGCGGGTGGACGCCATCGTCATCTCCACCCAGCACGACGAGAACGGGACCAACGAGCAGCTTCACGCGGAGATCCACAAGAACGTGATTGAGGCGGTGATTCCCGCCGAGCTGCTGGACGGCAACACCAAGTTCCACATCAATCCAACCGGCCGCTTTGTCATTGGCGGTCCCATGGGCGACTCCGGCCTGACTGGCCGCAAGATCATCGTAGATACGTATGGCGGTATGGGGCGTCACGGCGGCGGTGCCTTCTCGGGTAAGGACTCGACCAAGGTCGACCGCTCTGCTGCCTACATGGCGCGCTACGTGGCGAAGAACATCGTGGCTGCCGGTCTTGCCGACCGCTGCGAGGTGCAGCTTGCCTACGCAATTGGCGTGGCAGAGCCCGTCTCGGTACTGGTGGACACCTTCGGCACGGGCAGCCTCGATCAGGCCCAACTGACGGAGCTTGTTCGCGCAAATTTCAAGCTGACCCCGCGCGCCATTATCGAAACCCTGCAACTACGCCGTCCTGTCTTTAAGCAGACCGCAGCCTACGGTCACTTCGGCCGCACAGGCGACGGCTTTACCTGGGAGAAGACAGACAAAGCTGCCGCTCTGAAGCAAGGTGCGCAGCAGTATGAG
>CALMAP010000165.1:1220-8597 GCA_937859825.1 uncultured Terriglobus sp.
GCGGCGCGAGTAAGTAAATCCTGCAGTACGTCAACAAACGGCACCCATGCATGGGTGCCGTTTTGTTTGGAGGGAGCAGTGTCCTTCAGGCTGCTGAAAGAAGCTGAAGACGAACCTTTTGCAATGGCCTAAGTTCCACTGCTCCCTCCGCTATGCGAGCCTGAGGAAGAATACCGGTAGCCCTACGCGCAGAACGCCATAGAATGGAAGGCGCATGAACAAGCTCGTCGTCGGCAACCTGGTACACCGCCCGTTACGTTCCGTCATCTCGGCCATCGCGATTGCGGTCGAGGTCATCATGATCCTTTCCATCGCCGCGGTCATGATCGGCAAGGTCAACGGCTTCCACACCCGGCAGAACGGCATCGGCTTTGACATGCTGGTACGCCCCAGCAACGTGAATAGTTTTGTGGGGATGAGTTCCGCGAGTGCCAATGTGAAGGTAGCCGGTGTTTTGCGGCAAATCCCAAATATTGAAGTGGTGTCGCCAGTGAACATCCAAATTACCAGTTCGCTCGACAACATCTACGGCATCGACTTCGAGAGCTTCAATGCGCTCACGCCGTTCATCTTTCTGGAAGGCGGACGGTTCACCCGTCCCGACAGCGTGATTGTGGACGACTATACCGGCAAGGGTCACAAGGTAGGCGACCCGATCAAGCTGCTGGACCACACCTTCTACATCAGCGGCATCGTGCAGCACGGTCGTGGCGGGCGCAAGTTTGTTCCGCTGGACACAATGGGCAGCATGACCGGCACAGAGGGTAAAGCGACCGCTTTCTATTTGAAGACCAAGGACAATCCCACGCACCAGACGGAGGTTCGGGACGCCATCCTGAAGACTCCCGGGATGGAGCAGTACCACGTGCAGACGCTGGAAGAGGCGCTCTCGCAGATCACTCCCGAGAAGCTCCCCGCACTCACGACCAGCCTCTACGTCGTCACAGGCATTGCGGTCGTGGGTGGTTTTCTGGTGATCTTTCAGTCTATGTACACCGCAGTCATGGAGCGCACGCGTGAGATCGGCATCCTCAAGTCGCTTGGTGCATCGCGCGGATACATCGTCCAAGCCGTGCTGCGCGAGTCTTTGCTGCTTGCCGCCTGCGGCATCGCGCTCGGTGTAGGAGCAAGCTACCTGCTGGGCGCGGTACTCGCGAAGACGATGCCCACGCTCGACTTCCAGATCAACGGGCCGTGGGTTCTCCGGGGCATTGTGCTGGCATTTGCCGGCGCGCTGCTGGGTGCGCTGTATCCCGCTTGGAAGGCCGCCAGCAAAGACCCGATCGATGCGCTTGCCTACGATTAGGCAGCGCAGGTTGACAGCCGTTCTTCCGATGCACTAGAAGGGTCGTTCCTGGAGCGATTTTTATGAAGCGTCGTGAATTCGTCCGAACCCTTGCGGGTGCGTGCATTCTGCCTGAAGTGCTGCTGGGTCAGCAGACGCCTTCAACTACGAAAAACCCGCTGCCACCCCCGCCGGCACCTGTCCCGTGGACGCTGGGCCTAAACAGCAAGACACCTCAGCCCCACACCGATGTAGTGGACGACGTCGCGGCGACCGACCCTACATTCTTTACCCCTGTGCAGATGGCTACACTCGTTCACCTGAGTGCGGTGCTGGTGCCGCCTGGAAACAAGCGGCCAGGTGCGGTGGATGCGCAGGCACCGCAGTTTCTGGATTTCTTGATTGGGGACTCCCCCGCGCCACGCAAGCAGCTTTACACGGGTGGGCTGGACTGGCTCGAAACCGAGTCGCACCGCAAGTACAGCGCCGCATTCGCCAAAACCTCGCCAGAGCAGGCCGATGCGCTCCTGAAGCCTTGGCTTCGCACTTGGATGTCAGATCATCCCCCGACCGAGCCGCATGCGGACTTCGTCAACATCGCGCATGCGGACATTCGCACCGCCACCATGAACAGCAAGGCATGGAACGATGCGGTAGACCGCGCGGACGGGAACGCCCAGCAAATGTACTGGTCGCCGATTGACCCAGACACCAGCGCGGACAACTTCCGCGCGGTGCACCAGCGGCCATCACCCACACAGGCAGCACCGAAGTCCTCGCACACCACGCCATCCTATCCCCACTAAGGAATTCGGAGCAGCAAATGACGAACGAAGTCGTCGACGTACTCATCATCGGCTCCGGTCACGCTGGCGGCACCGCCGCCAAAGCGCTTACGGAAAAAGGCGTGAAGTGCCTGATGCTGAACGCCGGTCCGGTGGCAGACGTAAGCCGCCATACCCAGCGCAAGGCCGCGTACGAACTGCCGTTTCGCGGCTTCAAGCCGCCCGGCAAGCTGGAGCACGTCTTTCAGGCAAGCGAGTACAACACCAACGTGTGGGTCGATGAGCAGGAGGTGCCGTACACCTTCGACCCGAAGAACCCCTACAACTGGGTGCGCGTGCGTCTCTTTGGCGGCCGCTCGCTCTTCTGGTCACGCCAGTCGTTTCGGTTAAGCGATTACGAGTTCAAGGGCAAGTCGCACGACGGCTTCGGGGAAGACTGGCCCATCGACCATGCGGAACTCTCGCCCTATTATTCGCGCGTGGAGGAGATCTTTCAGGTGCACGGCGCGATGGACGGTCCGCCGCAGATGCCGGACGGCAACTTCGTGCTGGACAAGGAGCCATGGTCGGAGTCGATGCAGCGCTTCATTGCTGCAGGCAAGCCGCTTGGCGTGCCTGTGTGCAAACAGCGCACCTCACGCGGGCGCGATGGCCTCGCCAGTTCCGTCAATCTGCTGATCCCGGATGCCGAAAAGACCGGTAATCTCACGTCCGTCTCAAACGCAGTCGTTCGCGAGATCACGGTGGATAAGAACACCGGCCAGCCGAATGGCGTGCACTTTCTAGACCGGCTTTCTCACCGCGAAATGTATGTGAAGGCTCGTGTGATCGTGCTGGCTGCCGGCACGCTTGAGAGTACGCGGCTTCTGCTCAACTCGAAGCTGGCCAACAGCAGCGGCCTGGTCGGGCGCTACTTATGCGACCAGATCTACGGTGCCGGTATCACCTGCAGCGTGCCGGAAGCGCGCAACGGGAAAGCGAACGCGAAGCTGATGGGAGGTGGCGCGATTGTGCCTCGCTTCCGCAACATCACGACGAAAGACCAGCGTTTTCTGCGCGGATACGCCCTGAACGTAACTAGCCGCAACGGTCCGCTGGAGCCGCGCAATTTTGCCGCCTACGGTGCGGAACTGCAGCGCAAGATGGATGAGTACAACGGGTCAGCTTTCTACATGACCATCATGGGCGAGGTGCTGGCGCGGTACGAGAACCACGTCCGCATCAACCCCGACGTCACCGATGCCTGGGGCATTCCGGTGCTGCATGTGGATACGAAGTACACAGACAACGAGTACAGCATGGCGAAGGACGCTGTGGCGACCGGGTCGCAGATGGCGCACGATGCGGGCTTCGAGGTGCTGTCTAGCAACACCATGCCGAACCCCCCGGGCTACAGCATCCACGAGGTAGGAACCTGCCGCATGCACGACGATCCGAAGAAGGGCGTTCTGAACCGCTGGAACCAGAGCCACGACCACAAGAACCTGTTCGTGGTGGACGGCGCGGCCTTTACGAGTGCGGGCTGGCAGAACCCTACCATCACGATTGCGGCTCTCTCGATGCGCGCCTCGGAGCACCTTGCAGGAGAGATGAACAAGCTGAACGTGTAGAGCATGATTCAGGTGGTCTCTCACAAAGCTGTCATTTCGATCGAAGTGACGGCATCATCGTTCTCCGCTCCAGCCGCACAGAACGCGGCTTCCGGTCGAAACGACAGATTTGCGAGACGCCCCTCAGTGTGCCTCAGTGTGTTGGACCATGGCCAGCATGCGAAGGCGACGCAGCGAGCGTGTCGCCAAGGTGGAAATGCTTCCTCGGCACTACACGCGGTGTGCCTGAGCCTTCGGTGAGCGCGTAGGCTGCGTCTGCGTTCAGGTTTGAGAAGACCTGCTCATGCATGGGATCCGCTGGCCAGCGCAGACGAATCTCATCGGCCTTCGTCGCGGAACCGATCCCGATGTGCTGCTCCATCGGGTTGCCGCCAAAGGACGAAACGAAGCCCACCGTGCGATAGACGTGCCGATGCAGCGGCCTGCCGTTCCCATCGCGGTCGGTAAAGGAGACATCGATACGCGTTCCATACCCTGGTCGGTTCGACCGCACTCCCTCCAGATGTAGCGTGATCGAGTGATTGCCGCCGTGTGCTGACGCGTCCGGCAGGGGATTGCGGTAGAGCGCCGACTGGTAGGGATCGCCCGGGAAAGCACCGCCCATTTCCTCGAAGATGTCTTCGACGCCGCGGTTCTCCAGGTCAGCGAAGACGACCGCATGACCCTTCTGCAGGTGCCCCAGACCGGTGGCTGTGGTCACATCTTCAAACCGCTTGCCTGCGGTGTTGTGGAAGATGCGGTTAGGCAGCAGCGCCTCGTACGAGGGTTCGCCCGTCCCTAGATAGACATCGAGCCAGCCGTCATTGTCCATGTCGCCGAAGTTGGCGCCCATGGTTAGCATGGCGCGATCCAGCCGCAGCGTATGCGCAACATCGGTAAAAGTGCCGTCGTGGTTGTTGTGGAAGAGGTGCGGCATCTCCGCGTCCGCGGCGTGACCGGACTCAAAGCGACCCACGTCCTGCATCGACCCGGCGGAGTAACCCGCTACGAACAGATCGGACCAGCCATCGTTGTCGTAGTCGAAGAACCAGGTCGCGAAAGTATTGTGTAGGTGCCCGAGTCCGGCCTTCTCCGTCACGTCTGTAAAACGCCAGTGCGCGGGGCTTGTGCCGGTCGGGTTCGCCGCGCTCGCAGGGCCGTCGTTGCGGTAGAGCCGGTTCTCGCCTGACTTCACAGAGACGTACAGATCGGGTCTGCCATCGTTATTCAAGTCGCCCCAGCAAACGCCCTTGACGAAGCCCTGCTCGGCCAGGCCGAGTTCTTTCGCGATGTCGGTAAAGGTGCCGTCGCCGTTGTTGTGAAAGAGCTGTGAAGGGAAGTGGTCCCCAGACGTGGGATCGTTCTCGTGGCCGACGAAGACGTCGAGCTTTCCGTCATTGTCGAAGTCCGCCCACGCCGCCGTCTGCGTCGGTCCAAAGGTCAGCATGCGGGCGCGTACGGTCACGTCCTCAAAGGTACCGTCGCCGCGATTGTGCAACAGCGAAAAGGGATACTGGCCGAATTTGCCCCACCACGCTCCGCGCAGCACCATCAGGTCGGGGTGGCCGTCGTTGTCGTAATCGGTCACGACCAGGTTCAGACCGCCGATTTCGTCCTGCAAGCCGGCCTGCGCGGTGCGGTCGCTCCATGTGCCGTTGCCGTTGTTATGAAAAAGGTGCATTGCACCGAGCGGATTCGAAGTGCTGGTCGCGATGTCCAGTAGGCCGTCACCGTCGAAGTCCTCCACGACAGCGCCGCCGGAACGCGTCATCAAGTCGATGCCTGCCAGCGGTGCCATATCAAGCCACTCCGCCAGAGGGCGTTCGCTGGCGAACAGCTTTTCCGGCAGCAGGAACTTTGCCGGCACGTCCTGCGGATACTTGCCGAGCTGCATGTAGGCCACATTCAGCAGCCAGCGGGCAAGGTCATCACTGTTGTCCTGCTGCAGAATGGCGGTGAGGTCGCGCACGGCACCCTGTGCGCCTCGCGGCAATGTGTGCACGCCGGCGGCCCGGATGGGGAAGACGCAGGAGTGCTGTCCATGGTTTGCGAGGCAATTCTCTGTTTCGCCAAGGCGTAAAGAGCTGATTGCCCGCAGATGCAGCAGGTCTCGTTTCGTCTGCGCGGATAAGTGAAGGCGTTCCGCGAGGTCTAGCGTGGGTTCCAGCGACTTCAATGCGGCTTCTGGATCGCCGGAACGCAGTTGCTCTGTTGCGAGTTGCTGTCGGACGGCAAGCTCGTCCGCCGGAGACAGCTTCTGCTCGCGCAGGATGCGGTCGTAGTAGGCGGCACGTTCCGCCGTCTTGTTTGGGTCGCTTTTCCAGTCGGTCGCGTGATAGATGCCGCGAAGACGCTGCCCCATGGATTGGTTGCTCTCGAAGAAGGCCGCTGCTGAGGGAGAGGAAACGTTCTCACCGTGCCGGTGAACCTGCGGGATGCAGGTGAGCGGAGCGGCCAATAAGGCGAATTGCAACAGGATGAATGAGGAGCGCATGGGTATGGCAACCATCAGGATGCGTCAACGGCAGGGAAACTGTACAGTTTGGGCCGGCTCATACTGTTTCCTTCTGATTTGGTACGCACGGGCGGCGGCCCTGGTGAGGAAAGAGCTATAACTCTTTTGTGGACAAGCAGCCCGCATCAGAGCGCACGAAAGCCCCGAAAGCCGGCTCGCGCACATGGCTCCGGCCCGTGTTGCTGGTGTGCCTGTTTGTTGCGGCTTTCGCCTTCTACGCGCTCCATTTCGTGCACCTGCGCGCCGACTTTCCAAATAATTCGCCGTGGAGCGACTGGGCCAAGTACACCGATGAGGGCTGGTACGGTGACGCAGCCATCCGCCACTACCTGCGCGGGACGTGGCACTTGCCGGGCGACTTCAATCCAGCAGCAGCGCTGCCCGTGTGGCCTTTGCTTGAGGCCATCCTCTTTCGCTTTACCGGCGTCGGCATCGTGGCGGCACGCACGCTGACTGTCTCGGTGTTCGGCGGCATTCTGCTCTGCGGCTTCCTGCTGCTGCGTCGGGGCGCTGGGAATCGCGACGGTGGTCCGGCCTTGTACTTTAGTACAGCCTGCGCACTGGCGGCCGTTCTTCTCATGGCGAGCAGCCCTTATTTTTTTGTCTTCAGCCGGATGGCCGTGCTGGAGCCACTGCTGGTTCTATTGACGCTGGTTGCCCTGTTTGTGGCAGGTGCTGTGGGCAAAGTCCACCAGCGCAGCCAAAAGATCATGCTTGAGGTGCTTACGGGCGTTCTGATTGCACTGATGATTGGCACCAAGACGACCGCGGTATCGCTTGTTCCGGCAATCGCCTGGATGCTGGCGAGTGCGTGCGCCTGGCGGTGGCGGTCGATGCTGCGGGCCGCCACGGTTGCAGGTGGAACAGCTCTGCTTCTATGTGTCGCTTACTATCTGGCGCTGGTAAGGCCGCGTTATCTTCAGGATTTCCGGTATCTTTTTTCTGCAAACCAATACACCGGCCTCACCGCGAAGAATGCGATGGGGACAATCACCTCCGCGCTGCGCGACGGTATGTGGATGGGCAGGTTCGTCTACCCGTTTTTCTTTATCGTTCTGGTGTTCGCGTTGATCCGCAGGAGGATCTGGCGCGATTCCGTCTTTGTCTCCCTGCTTCTGTGGATCTGCGGATACTTCGCCTTTCTGATCTACCATGCGAACCTGCAGCCCCGGTACTATCTGGTGGTTGCCGTGCCCATCGTGC
>CALMAP010000165.1:8607-14085 GCA_937859825.1 uncultured Terriglobus sp.
CTGCATGGGCGCTTGCGCCTGTGCTGCTGGCGATCGTCGTGGTGGATGGCCGGCAGACGTTGCGCTATGTTCGGCACCCGGAATACAGCTTCCAAACGGCAGCGAACGAGATCGAACGGGTCGTCGAGTCTGAACCTGCGCACAGTCACACCGTGCTCTCCATATCGGGCAGCGATCTTTCGCTGATGACGGGCCTGCCGTCCATCTGTGACGACTTCGGCACCATGGAGCTGGAGGACCGCATCGCTGCCTACCGCCCCGGCTGGTTTGTGGCCTGGAACTACGTGGAAGACGACAAAATGGAAGCGCTCTCCAGGTTCTACAAGCTCACCCGGGTGGCCGAGTTTGCCGCGATGGATGATCCGGACCGCAACCTGATGATCGTGTACCGGCTTGACTCCAAGCAGGGAATCCAGCCGAAAAAGCGTCGTACGCGACGAAATTCACTTGTAAGCCCGGCAGGTTGAGTCCCGGACATTTCCTGATTATCCTGAAGACTCGCGCAGACCTGTGTCTGCCGCCCTGTGCCGTGTTCCTGCCGGGTGGTGGCTGGGTTGTGTGGTGGTGATGCGGGATTGCCGGATGCGCCTTTAGGTTGGCGGCCGGGCTCAGATCGCACAGAACTCCCACTCAGACGTTATGGATGAGGCCATTGCTGGCCCTTCCACGTGCGCGTATGACTTTAGTTGCGTTACGAGTGGAGTGTACCGATGTCGACGTTTGTTCCAAGTTCGAAAGACCTGAACCGCAAGTGGTTCGTGGTGGACGCCAGCGGAAAGACCCTGGGCCGTCTGGCCAGCGGTGCCGCACGTGTGCTGACCGGCAAGAATAATCCGCAGTACACGCCGTACATCGATACTGGCGACCACGTTGTCGTGATCAATGCCGAAAAGATCGTGCTGACCGGCATGAAGGCACAGCAGAAGCTCTATCGCCGCTACACCGGCTTCCCCGGCGGCCTGCGTGAAGAAGAGTTCACGAAGCTGCTCGTCCGCAAGCCGGAAGCGATCCTGGAAGAGGCAATCAAGGGCATGTTGCCGAAGAGCAAGATGGGCCGCCAGATGGCCACCAAGCTCAAGGTCTATCGCGGTGACAAACATCCGCACGAGGCGCAGCAGCCCCAGCCGCTGGAAATTACGGCGTAACCGGTTCGAGAAGGAAGAGAAGAGAATGGCAGATTTGGTGCAGTACTACGGAACGGGTCGCCGCAAGTCGGCGATTGCACGTGTGTTTCTTCGCCCCGGCAGCGGCAACTTTTCGGTAAACGGCAAGACGCTTGAAGTCTACTTCGTGACCGCACAGCAGCGCGCAGCCGCGAAGCGGACGCTCGAAACCGCCAGCGTTGCGAGTGAATTCGATGTGATCACGACGGTGAAGGGCGGCGGTGTAACTGCGCAGTCTGACGCTGTCAAGATGGGCATCGCCCGCGCCCTGCTCGAGTTCAACCCCGAACTCCGCAAGACTCTCAAGGCTGACAATCTGCTGGTCCGTGACGCTCGCATGAAGGAGCGCAAGAAGTACGGTCAGAAGGGTGCCCGCAAGCGCTTCCAGTTCTCCAAGCGGTAGTGGGCTCTGCTCGCTTCGGCGAGTGCTGTAAGGCAGAAATTGCGGCGCGCGATGTCTTTACCGCCATCGCGCGCTGTACCGATAAACTCTCGGAGTTCAAATCTCCCAGAAGAACGGGATCAATCCCGGCCTGATCCGCCGGGATGCCAAAGCAAGGAGCCATCATGGCATCGATCACAATGAAGGAGTTGCTGGAAGCTGGCGTACATTTCGGCCACCAGACCAAGCGCTGGAACCCGAAGATGAAGGAGTATATCTTCGGCGAGCGCAACGGTATTTACATCATCGACCTGCAGAAGACGTTGAAGATGTTTAAGGAAGCGTCGAAGTTCGTGACGGACATGACCGCCGCGGGCAAGCTGGTGCTTTTTGTGGGCACCAAGCGCCAGGCGCAGGACGCGGTTGCCGAAGAGGCGAATCGTGCAGGCATGCCGTACATCAACTCCCGCTGGCTCGGTGGTCTGCTGACCAACTGGATCACGGTACAGAAGTCGGTAAAGCGCCTTGCCGAGCTCGACGAAATGGCTGTCGATGGCCGTTTCGAGCTGATGACCAAGAAAGAAGTCATTAAGCTGGAGCGCGAGCGCAAGCACCTGAACACCAATCTCGCCGGTATCAAAAACATGCGCCGCCTGCCTGACGCGCTCTTCGTGATCGACTCGAACAACGAAGCCATTGCGGTCGCCGAAGCCCGCAAACTTGGCATTCCCGTTGTCGCCGTTGTCGATACGAACTGCGATCCGACTGTGGTTGATTACGTGATCCCCGGCAACGATGATGCGCTGCGCGCGATCCGGCTTTTCACTACCAAGATTGCCGATTCGGCGTTTGAAGGTGTGCAGATGATCGGCGACAAGAGCATCCAGCAGGAGTACGCAGACGTCACGCCGATCGTAACGGAGCAGCACTTTATCGGTCTCGAGGACGAAGAGGGTGCTACGCCCGAGGTGCAGGAGTCCAATCCTGTTGCGACCGCTGAAGCCGAACAGGCAGACGAGACTGTCGATCTGGAAGCGGTTCTTGGCGGCGGCATCAAGCACATGCCCGCGAGCGACACCGAGATTGAGCCGGAGCCTGTTGCCGCCCAGGCATAAGCGACTCAGACGTAACGTTCACACGGAGCGTGGCCGCCTGGGTTTCGGCGTCCACGCTCTTTGTGTGTCAAGGCATTCATCCCTTACTCATGTGAGGGTGTTATATGAAACGCACGCAAACCACGTGCAGAGAGAGAAGCGAAATGGCAACCACAGAAGCACCCGTAAAAGTTGACGCAAAGCTGGTGAAGGAACTACGCGAGAAGAGCGGCGCACCCATGGGCGACTGCCTCAAGGCGCTTCAGGAGGCCAAGGGCGACATGGAAGAGGCGTTCGTCGTGCTGCGCAAGCGCGGCATGGCGTCGGCAGCCAAGAAGGCCTCCCGCTCTACTAACGAGGGCGCGGTCGGCACCTACATCCATGCCGGTGGCAAGATCGGCGTTCTGCTCGAACTAAACTGCGAGTCCGACTTCGTCGCCCGCACCGAAGACTTCCAGGACCTCTTGCGGGACATCGCCATGCACATCGCCGCCGCTGACCCGCGCTACGTCTCGAAGGAAGAAGTCACCTCTGACGATCTGGACCGCGAGCGTGACGTATTCAAGGCGCAGGCGCTTGCCACCGGCAAGAAGCCGGAGTTCGTCGACAAGATCGTGGACGGCAAGATGGGCAAGTTCTACGAGGAAGTCTGCTTGCTGGAGCAGCCCTTCATCAAGGAGCAGTCCCAGACTGTGAAGCAGTTGATCGCAACCAAGGTCGGCAAGTTGGGCGAGAACATCTCCGTGCGCCGCTTTGCCCGCTTCAAGGTAGGCGATCCCAACTTTACCGTGGCTCAGGTAAAGCTGCAGGAAGCCGCACCGGAAGAGGCATAGTTTCTTCGTTCAAAATGCAAAACGCCCGGATCTCGAGATCCGGGCGTTCTTTTTGTCTTCAGTGAGCGAGGCAGGTGTTGAGTGAGTTTTCCGGGTGCAACTCCACCGTCGTTACAGGGGGCAGAGCGCCAGTGAGCTTCTGCAAAGCTTCATTCACGCGGCGCACGTTGCCTGCGTCTATGGCTGTCGCATAGATAATCACGCGGCTGTACACCGCACTGACCGGGGCGTGGGGCGAGCAGAGCTTCCCGAGAGGCACCCAGGTGTTGGGAACACCCTGCTTAAACCACTCCGGGTAGACGGCCACAAGCCCAATCTGGTGTTCGCGTGTTACATGATCGAGCCATGCCGGTGTTTTGTCGAGCGGCGACACTCGGGCGCTTTCCAGCGAGCCCAGTCCGTAAAGATCAAGAACGTACTGCGTTGGAGCGCGGTTGAAGCTCACAAGTCCAAGATCGTTTACCGCAACTCTGCCTTTGTAGAAATCGTGTGTGAGCCGTGCGACCTGAAACTGCTGCTCGTAGATGCCGAGGGCTGCGGCAGGCGTCGCTAGCAGCGGCTGCATGTACACCGCGGCAAGCCCTGCGACGGCCACCAGCAGGAGACCGGAAGGTCTTCTGCGGAACGGCGCTCCAGAATCGGCCGGCTGCTCTTCGGGTACGCTTTCTGGCGTTCTTGCGTCGAGCGCAATCGCAAGCAGGAGCGTGAAGGCGAGCGCGTAGATCTCATATCGGAAAAACCAGCCGTTCGGCCCCGCGATCGTTTGCAGAGTGGCTGCGCAAAAGCCACCCAGAGCGCAGAAGAAGAGCGTTCGCTTCGTTCGACTGCGTCGTGCGAGATACCCGAGAACCACGCTCAAAATCAGTTCCGGTGCACGCTCGGGATCACGCAAGGTAGCGAGTGCAACACGCAGCATCGTGCCTGTAACCCGCGCCGCCATGCTTGTACCGGCGTGCACCTGTGCGCTGCTCTTCAGCAGCACGGACAGAGGCAGCGCAGGCAGTCCAAGGTGCCGCAGGAAGAGGCTGAATCCGAGCGGCACCATGGCGCTGCATCCCACAAGCAACAGCGCGTCGCGTCGCCGTTTGGTTGCTGACAAAGCAAGGGCGACGGCAGCGGTCAGAAGAAAGCCTTCGTACCGCACAGACGGCAGGACCATCGCGGCAAGCAGCGTCCAGCCGGGCGGTTCTACGTTGTCCATGATGCAAAGCACGGCGTAAGCGCAGCAGACGCTGAGCAGCACTTGCAAAACGTGTTCCATGCCAGTGAGCGTGAGTCCCGGCAGGTTCAGCGCGAAGGTGAGCAGCACCACCAGCAAGCGTGCCCGCCTGTCTGTCGCCACTCCTCGAATTCCGAAGCTCCTGCGTATACACAGCGCTAGCAGGAACACGGTTGCAACGCCGCACAGCGCATTCAGGAACAGCGGTAGATACTGCAGCCAGGCACGATGCGCGAAAGGCACAAAAACAAGCGGCCATACGATGCTGGATGATGGGCTGGCAAACTCACCCGCGTTGATGCCGTACAGCCAGGTGCGAATGCGCTCCGCCAGTGCCAGGTGGATGTAGGGATCGTCGAGGGTGTAGACGAAGTGTCCGCCCGTCATGCCGACAATGGCAAGGGAAAGAAAGGCAACGGTGGCGAGATAGATGAGACTGCCGAGCAGTCCACCACCCGCGTGCAGCACGCTTAGGAGTTCTGCCATCCTGCCTGGGGCCACCTCGTTTGAAACGGGAGATTTCGGCTCTGTCGGCGGGGTGTGCACGACGCTAGGCTAACGCAGCGCCGGTCCCGTCGGCTCCGCCAATCTGTAAGCAGAACTCTTTCAGCAACTGTGCGATTTCATCGGGGCACTCGTACGGTGTCAGGTGGGCAGCGTCCTTCAGCATGTGGAGCGTGCCGCCGGTGGCCTCCACCAGCGGGAGCGTCTCGCGATGTTGCACGTCCGGTGCGATGGCTTGGTCATGCTCCCCGACGATCAGAATCGACGGCACGTCTAACTTGGT
>CALMAP010000165.1:14095-19636 GCA_937859825.1 uncultured Terriglobus sp.
GGCCCAGCAGCACAAACCCCTTCAGATTCTGGGGCGGGGCCGCGCCAACCGCCATCGCCGCTTTGCCGGACATGGAGTGTCCCACCAGCACGACGGGACTCGGTGCAAGATAACGAAGCAGTTCCGTAAGGCTATCGGCCATGTCCGCTACGGTGAAGCCCTCAAGGCCCGCTGCCTCTCCGAAGCCGTGCAGGTCTGCGGCGATGGTTCGATGCGAGGAGCGAAGCAGCGAGACCACGCCGTCCCATTCGCGATGGGAGCCGCCAAAGAAGTGGAGCAATATCAGTACGGGTGTTGCGGTCTGTGGGCCTGCTTCGCGAAAAGGGATCATCAGGCTATTGGGACGTGAATCACGTCAATCAGCGATGTAGAACCTCGCGTCAAGCTTTGCTCTTGCAGCACGATGAAAAGCGCCAGCGCCGATTGCTGATGGGGTGAAGAAAGAAGCGCCCTGCTGATTTTCAGCGTCTGATGCGTTGATGAGCATTCCTGAGCTTTCCATTCTGCAGAACGAAGAGGTACGCGCCCGTACTTCAGACGCGACGCTGCACGTTCTCAAGGAGCGTGCCACGCCTGCCCCGCGCGCATCGCGCTTTCTACCGGACGATCTCTTCGCGATGCTGCAAGAACTGGTAGATGCCATCCTGCCGCAGCAGCAGGTCGGCACGACGGTCGCCATCGCGGAGACGATCGACCGCAAACTGCAGAGCGGTACGAACGCTGGCTGGCGATACGCCACGCTGCCTGCGGATGGAAAAGCGTATGTGCAGGGCCTCACGGTGTTTCACCGGATGCTGGAGCAAACGCCGATGAAGACTTTTGGCGCTATGCCTCTGCCTGCTCGCGAGGGATATCTACGCTGCGTCGCGAACGGTGACGTGGACGGCCCTGCGGAGTTTCCGCTCTCCACCTGGTTGAAGGTGGTGCGTACGGATGTGGTGCGGGCATGGGTATCGCACCCGGATGCGATGCAGGCCATGCAGTACTACGGCTTTGCCGATGGAGCTACGGGCAACGAAGGATGGGTATCCATCGGGCCGAATTCCGCAGCGCCTTTTGAGTACGGAGTTCCTGCAGGGGAGATCTCTGCAGAGGAGTCTTCACGATGAAGAAACCTGCAGACATGCGGCGCTTCGCCACGGAAGAGATTGTGGACGCGGTCATCATCGGCACTGGCGCGGGCGGCGCACCGCTGCTCTTCAAGCTGGCGCAGGCAGGTTTGCGTGTCGTCGCGCTTGAGGCGGGCGAGTGGTTTGAGGACCCCTCGACCGAGTTCCCGACGGACGAAGTTGCAGCGAAGATCTACTGGACCGACGAGCGCCTGAGCGGTTGTAAGACGCCGACTGCCTTCGGCGCGAACAACAGCGGCCGCGGGGTTGGCGGCAGCATGCTGCACTGGGGTGCGTACGCTCCGCGACCGGATGCGCGTGACCTGAAGCTCAGGTCGAACGATGGCGTAGCCGTGGACTGGCCGGTCACGCTGGAAGAACTTACCCCTTACTACGTTGAGCTTGAGGAGTTTCTCGGTGTCTCCGGTCCGGCGAAGTACCCGTGGGACCCCCGTCGCAGGTATCCGCTTCCGCCACTGCCTTTGAACAGTTCGGCCATCTTTATGGCGGTAGGTGCTGAGGCACATGGTATCCGCGTGGCGCACGCACCTATCGCGGCAACATCGCAGGCTTACTCGCGGCCGGAGTACGGGGAACGTAACGCCTGCGTGAACCGGGGCTACTGCCATCAGGGTTGCCGCAACGGCGCCAAGGCGACCATGGACGTGACGTACCTGCCCGCAGCGCTTCGTCTGGGAGCGGAGATCCGCGAGCAAAGCTTTGTGCACGGCGTGGAGCGCGATGGTACCGGCGCTATCACGGCTGTAATCTACACCGATAAAGACGGCAACGAGCAGCGTCAGCGTACGGCGAATGTCTTTTTATGCGCGGGCGGCGTAGAAACACCGCGACAGCTTCTCCACTGGGATGTGGGGAACTCCAGCGGGCAGGTCGGCCGTAATTTCATGGCGCATATCTCCACGCAGGTGTGGGCGACCATGAAGGCGGACACGCGGCCGTACAAGGGCTTTCCCGCATCGCTGATTACCGAAGATTTCATGCGTGCCAAAGACGCGGACTATGCTGGCGGCTACCTGTTGCAGAGCTATGGCATTCTGCCGGTCGCCTGGGCAGAGCAGGTGGTGGCTGGACGAAATCTCGTGGGGCAGGCGCTCACGGACTATCTGCTGCAGTACAACAATGTAGCCGGCATTGGCATGAACGGAGATACGCTGCCAGATGAGAACAATCGCCTGACCCTCAGCAGCGAGAAGGACGCGCGCGGCCTGGCTAAGCCGCTGATCGAGTTCTCCCTGAGCAGGAACGAGTACAGCATGAGCGACCATGCCGAGAAGAACATGCGGCGCATCCTCATGGCCGCAGGCGGCAAGGACCTTTGGAGTTCCCAGCGCACGGCGCACACCGTCGGCACCTGCCGCATGGGGATCAGCGCCTTCGATTCCGTGGTAGACCCTTACGGGAAAAGCTGGGACGTGCCGAACCTCTGGATTGCGGACAACTCGGTCTTTCCGACCTCGCTGGCGGCGAACCCGGCGCTCACGATTATGGCCTTGTCGCTGCGAACGGCAAATCGCTTTCTACAGCAGTAGCGTTCTTACGACAAACGGCATAGCATCGGTGTTATAGTGTTTCTAGCGGCTGTGCCGCTTCTTCGTCGCGGGAACAACCCAGTGTGGATTGGGGTTGGCCAGAGACCGCGACGCCGTACTCCACCGCTCTATGCCATCCTCGCCGTACTCTGAGGAAGCGTTGGTTGCTCTGGCTTGACCGGTCTCGATAGGAGACCTCGCCGTGCAGCAGCGCATCACCGGGTGAAACCGGCGGTAAGCTGATCAAAGTGAATCCATGGTGCTACGCCCTAGCCAAGGGCGCAACAGCACACCTGCAAACCTAATTCATGGCAGGCAGACCGCTCATCCGCAGGTCGCCCATACTACAGAAAGATTTCATTGACCTCCAGTAATTCAGCATCTTCCCGCAACAGCGCGGTTCTCGATCAGCCAATTATGCAGCCCGAGCAGAGCGAACCGGCAAAAGACGGCTTTACCAAATTCACCGACTTCGACATCTCCGACAAGCTCAAACAGCGGCTTGCCACTGCCAACTTCGTGACACCCACGCCGGTGCAGGCGAAGGCTATTCCGCCCGCGCTTGAAGGCTATGACGTACTTGCGACCGCGGCCACTGGAACAGGTAAGACCCTTTCCTTCCTCATTCCGATCATCGACATTATGGACGCCACGCCCCTGAAGGCGGCGCCCGAAGGCAAGCGTCGCGGCGGCTCGCCCATCCGGGCCCTGATTCTGCTGCCCACACGCGAGCTTGCAATGCAGGTTCTTGAGGCCTACTCCAAGATCGTTCCGAATGCGAAGAGTGATTCGGTGCTGGTCTGCGGTGGCCTCAGTGAGCATACGCAGCTTGAGGCGCTCCGCCGCGGACCACGCCTGGTAGTCGCTACCCCCGGCCGCCTCGAAGACTACCTGAAGCGCCGTGAGATCAGCCTGAACCACGTCGAAATGCTTGTGCTCGATGAAGTCGACCGCATGCTCGACATGGGCTTTCTGCCGGCCATCCGCCGCATCGTTGCGGCGCTGCCGAAAGATCGTCAGACCATGTGCTACTCCGCCACGCTGGACGCGAACATCACCGAAATCGTGAAGGACTACGTCTACGAGCCGGTGCGTGTGGAGATTGGCACGACGTCCAAGCCGAACGAGCGCGTAGAACTGCGTGCTTTCATGGTGATGCAGGACCAGAAGCTGGCCCTGCTCGACAAGATGCTCACGGAGGAAGAGGGCACGTATCTCGTCTTCTCGCGGACGAAACATGGTGCGGATCGCATCGGCAAGAAGCTTGAAAAGCTGGGCCACCTGTGCTCCGTGATCCATGGCGACCGCTCACAGGGCCAGCGCACCGCTGCGCTTAAGGCCTTCTCTTCGGGGAAGAGCCGCATTCTGGTGGCGACCGACGTTGCCGCACGCGGCATCGACATCTCGCACATTGCACACGTGGTGAACTACGACATGCCGGGCGCGAGTGAAGACTTTGTGCATCGCATCGGCCGCACGGGCCGAGCCGACAAAACCGGTATTGCGACCACGTTCGTGATGCCGCAGGAGAAGTCGGATGCGCGCAAGATGGAGCGTGAATTGAAGATCAGCTTCGACTGGCGCGTTGCCGACAAGAACCTCGTCAAGGAAGAGCGCAATGCCCCCATTGACACGGCGCAGATGAATGATCTGATGATGCTTGAGTCACGTTCGTGGAAGACGAATGAGGCCGGCACAGGTCACGAGCAGGCACCGAATCGTGGCCGCGCTCCTGCCCGCAGAATCAGTTCCGGCGGGGCATCCCGATCGGGTGGCGGTCGCCGCCGTTCAGCTTAATGCAACAAAAATTGAGAAACGCCCCGGAAACTCCGGGGCGTTTTCTTTGCAAGCTCCTCACAATGCAGCCGATCAGTGTGCCTGATAGTTCCACACAGGTCCGCTGACCTCACTCCCGTTGTGCCACACCGCTGCGATTTTCTCGGTGTTCGCAATGTCCGCAGATGGATCGGCGTCGAGCACCACAAAGTCTGCCCGCTTCCCAGCCGCAATCGCGCCGCGGTCCTCAAGGTGCAGGAGCGCGGCCGCACTCTTCGTCGCGAGGGAGAGTGCCTGCAAGGGCGTTAGCCCCGCGTCGACCGTGAGCTGAAGTTCGCGGTGCTCCGCAAAGCCCGGAATGCGCTCCGGGTTTGCGCCGGAATCGGTGCCGAAGCCAATGGATACCCCGGCATCGTAGAGACGCTTCAGGTTCTCCTTATTCTGCTGTAGCGACTGTTTGGATTCTGTTACCAGCTTCGTATTGCCGGTGATCTTTGCCTTCCATGCAGGGTCGTTCAGGTGTTCGCGTAAACCTGCGGAGAGCGCGTGCTGGAAGAACGGCATATCCATGATGGAGGATCCCTCAGCCCACAGGTAGGTCGCTTCATCCAGATCGAGGGTGGCGATGTACCAGGTTCCATGCTGCTTCATCAGCGCGATGAATTCGTCATCCACCGGCTGGTCGCGCACGCCATGTGCGAGGACGTCGACACCGTCACGCACAAGCTGCTTTGCATCGGCCAGATAGTACACGTGCGCCGCGACGCGCAGCTTCTGCTTGTGCGCTTCATCGATCACCGCGGCATAAACTGCCGGATCCATCTTGACGGGCATGGCACCGTGAAAATCGTCCACCCAAACTTTGATCAGGTCGGTGTGGCGGGCAGCCATCTCCCGTACCACGGCACGTGCTTCGTCCGGGGTCGCTGGACGGTAAGGTCCGGGCTGCGAGTTCGTCGGCGGAGCTCCGTTAGGCACGCCGATCCCACGATCCGCACCGTAGATATCCGCGCCGGAAAGCTCGCCAGCGTGAAACTGTGTACGCATGGGAGAGAACACCGCCGGGTCGTTCAAGCCGAGCGAGGTAATCGTGGTCACGCCATACG
>CALMAP010000166.1:0-15073 GCA_937859825.1 uncultured Terriglobus sp.
CGCGCATGTCTGTGGTGAAACCAAAACCCAGGGGGTTGCCCGGGGCTGGTAGGAAGCGGGCCTTCGGCCCTCTTCGGTTGGGTTAGTAGGCCTACCGTGGAGCTCCCGCTAAATCGATTGCGTAAGCACGCGGTTCAGCCGCTGCACGAAGCTAGCCGGGTCTTTCAGCGCGACACCTTCCAATAGCAATGCCTGGTCAAAGAGCAGCCATGCGGCGTCCTTCGCAAGGTCGTCATCCGGGCGTGCCAGCAGCTTCTTGACGATCTCGTGTTCGGGGTTGATCTCGAGCGTCGGCTTGGGCGTGGGCAATTCTTTCTGACCCATCGCGCGAAGCATCTGCTGCATTTGCAGGGAGGGCTCCTCCTCATCGGAGACGATGCATGACGGGCTCTCCGCCAGCCGCACGGAGACGCGCACGTCCTTGACCTTGTCGCCGAGGGTGGCCTTCAGCTTTTCGAGCAGCGGCTTCACCGCGTCGGCTTCTGCCTGGGAGTCCGTTTCGTCTTTCAGGTCTTCACTGGTTGAGGCTTTGTTCACGGCCTTCAGGTCCGTCTCGCCGTACTTGTCCACGGTGCTGAAGACGATCTCGTCGATCTCGTCATCCAGGACCAGCACCTCGTAGCCCTTCTTGCGGTAGATCTCCAACAGGGGAGAGTTGCGCAGCAGCGACTCCGGGCCGCCGGTGATGTAGTACAGGCTCTTCTGGCCTTCTTTCATGCGCGACTTCACGTCGGCAAGGCTGGTCAGGCCGGTCACCTCGGTGGACTTGAAGCGCACCAGATCCAGCAGCGTCTCGCGGTTGGCGTAATCGCCGTACAGGCCCTCTTTCAGCGGACGGTTGTACTGCTCAATGAACTCCAGGTACTTCTCCGTGTCATTTGCGGCAGCGTTCTTCAACTCGGAGAGGATCTTCTTGACGGACGCTGTGCGAATGCTGGTAAGCACCCGGTTCTGCTGCAGGATCTCGCGGCTTACGTTCAGCGGCAGGTCTTCGCTGTCGATGATGCCGCGCACAAAGCGCAGGTACTGCGGCAGCAGTTCCTTGGCATCATCCAGGATGAAGACTCGCTTTACATACAGCTTCACGCCGCCTTTGTACTCGGCCTGATAGAGGTCCAGCGGCGCTTTCGCAGGGATGTAGAAAAGCGTCGTGTAATCCAGGCTGCCTTCCGCACGGGTGTGGAACCAGAAGAGCGGGTCCGTGGAATCGCCGGAGATGGACTTGTACATCTCCTTGTAGTCATCGTCGGTCAACTCGCTCTTGGAGCGCCGCCACATGGCGCTGGCGGCATTCACCTGCTCCGTAGTGCGGGTCTTGTCGGACTTCTTCTCCGCCTCGTTCCACTCACTCTTGTCGTAGGTCAGAAAGATGGGGAAGGCGATGTGGTTGGAGTATTTCTTGACGATCTCCTGCAGCCGCCAGCTATTGGCGTACTGCTGGCCTTCCTCGTTCAGGTGCAGCTTGACGGTGGTGCCCGCCACCATACGCTCGGCCGGTTCGATATCGAAGCCGGTCTTGCCGTCGCTGGTCCAGCGCCAGGCAAGTTCTTCGCCTGCCTTGCGGGAGACGACCTCGATGCTGTCGGCCACCATGAACGCGCTGTAAAAGCCCACGCCAAACTGACCGATGAGGTTGGAATCCTTTTTTGCGTCGCCGGAGAGCTGCGCGAGGAAGTTCTTCGTGCCGGAGCGCGCGATGGTGCCCAAGTTGGCGACCAAGTCCTGCTCGTTCATGCCGATGCCGGTGTCGGCAATGGTGAGGGTCTTCGTCTCCTCGTCCAGTTCCAGGTCGATGCGCGGATCGAAGGGCAGAGCCTTGTAGGCATCATCCGTCAGGGTCAGATGGCGCAGCTTGTCCAGCGCGTCCGACGAGTTGGAGATCAGCTCACGAAGAAAAATCTCAGGGTGCGAATAGAGCGAGTGGATGATGAGTTGAAGGAGTTGGCTGACTTCTGTCTGGAATTCCTGTTTTGCCATGGCACTTCTATTATCCCAAAGGTGAAAGTAAGCAGTCCTGCTTCAGGCGATTTAGCAATCCGCGTAGGGCGAGATCAGGTTTAGGACCGAAGGTCCGACGCATTACAGCCTGGGCCGCAGGCCCAGGTTAGGATGATCGAAATGATCTTAGGGCTGAAGGCCCGGCACAAAAGGCGGCATACAGATCGTGGATGTGTCGCGCCTTCAGCGCTCGTTCGTTAACTTCTTGCCTGATCCAGGGCTTCGCCCTGGGCTGTTATGTTGTCGGGCCTTCAGCCCTCAATGATCTGTTCACCCTCTGGACAGAGCCGCAGCGGCAAACGTAGCTTGGGAGAGCTGGATCCTGGGTGTGCCATGCTTCGTCTTCCTCTTTGCCTGATTTCCGCCGCCGTCCTTTCAACAACGCTGCTCGCGCAGGACGCGTCACCTTCGCTCCGGACGGTCGCGCCGTTTCCTCGTCCCGATCTTGCGGCGATTCCGGTAATCCACCAGGCAGTCAAGCCGAACAAGCCACTCACGATCACGGGTGCCCGCGGAGCGATCCTGGGCGAGCAGTCGGGTGTCGTGGAGCTTTGGCAACTGCCCGTCAAGGTCTTCTCTGGCCTGCGGTTGCGGGCTGACCTGGATGGCTACACCGTTCCCCTGGAACTGAATCCCGGAGCGGTCACGGTCGAGGTGCGGCCGGGCCACACGGTGCTCACCTACTCGTTCGCGGGCATCACGGTCCGGCAGCACATGCTGGTGTCTCCTGCACGGCCTGGCGATGCGGAGGCGGCCCACATCGACCCAGGCGCCATGATCTACTTCGAGATTGAATCCGTGCGGCCGGCTACGCTCACCGTTACGCTTACCCCTGCAATGCAGCAACAGTGGCCCGCGCCGCAGTACGGCATTCCGGGCGCAGGCTGGACGCCGATGGGCAGCGGCGGTGCATATATGGTGGCGACGGACAATCCCGCGCTCTTCGGGATGATCGGCATGCCGAACAGCAAGCCGGGCGCGATCCCGGTCTACCAGGAGCATCCGCAGACGCTGCCGCTGCAGTTCCTCGTCCGATACGACCCGGAAAAAGACCGCGGACGGCTATTCCCCCTGCTTTCGACCATCGCACAACCCGGTGAAGTGAACAGCCCCGCAGCGATGAATGCGATGAAGCAACGCCTGGCGCAGCAGGCCGATCTGCTGCCAAAGATTTCCGCCGCAATCGACAGCTACTACGCACACTTCTTCGATCGCCGGCTCACGGTACATACCCCTGATCCTAAATTCGACGAAGCACTTCGCTGGGCCGAACTGAGTATCGACGACGCGCAGGTAGAGCACCGTACCGGCACTGGCCCAAGCGCAAAGTCCGAGACGGGACTCGTGGCGGGATGGTTCCCGTCTTACGACTCTACTCGTCCCGGCTTCGGCTGGTACTTTGGCCGCGATACCCTGTGGAGCCTCTATGCCATCGACAGCTACGGCGACGGTGCGTTGAGCAAACGCGCGCTGGAGTTCCTGCTGAAGCGGCAGCGTGCCGACGGCAAGATGATGCACGAGTTCAGCCAGATGGCCGATGATCTGCCGGAGAATATGAAGTGGTCCAACTTCGGCTACGAGTACGCCGCCGCAGATGCGACACCGCTCTTCCCAATGGCGCTGCTCGACTACGTCCGTACTACCGGCGATGTGGCTTTTTTGCAACAGCATTGGGACGCGGTGAAGCGTGCCTACGCATTCGAGCGCTCGCACGATTCCGACGGTGACGGCGTGTACGACAACAGCCAGGGCACCGGCTGGGTGGAGAACTGGCAGAGCCCCATGCCGCACCAAGAGTTGTATCTTGCCTCGCTCGACCAGCAGGCAGCCGCTGCTGTCGCGGAGCTTGCGTGGCTGATGCACGATGACACGCTTGCCGCATCCGCAAAGGCTGACGACGAGCGCCTGAAGAAGGCCGTGGAAAGCTATCGCGGCGCGGACGGTCTTTACGCCTTTAGCCAAAACGCGGATGGCAGCTTCGACCGGACGCTGACCGTGTATCCCTCGGTTGCGCTCTGGAACCGCGCCGATGGTCTCGCGCAACCCGGTCCTATGCTGCAGGCGTGGACTTCACCGCTGCTGGCGACCGACTGGGGAACCCGCGCCGTTGCGACGAACGTGCCATTCTTCGATCCCATCAGCTACCACATGGGTTCGGTCTGGCCGCTCTTCACCGGGTGGAACGCCATGGCGCAGTACCGCACGCACAACTCCGCCGCAGCATGGACGACGCTGCAGCAGAACCTGCGGCTCACCTGGGCCGAAGACCCTGGCAGCGTAACAGAGGTGCTCTCCGGCCGTTTCTACCAGCCGCTCGGACGCTCCAGCGCGCACCAGCTCTGGTCCAGCGCGATGACGCTGGCTCCCGCCGTGCGAGGCCTGTTCGGCATCGAGGCCGATGCGACGCGGCACGTTCTGAACATTCATCCGCAACTGCCGGTACAGTGGGAAGGCGCGGAACTCGACAATGTGCGAGTTGGCTCAGACTTCGTTCACGTGAGCATGAAGCGCACGATGCTGGATGCAAAGACACCGGCGATGAAGGTAACAGTTACCACTGCCTCGCCGATAGGACTGTGCCTGAATCTGTCCGACGGGGCGATGTGTAAACCGCGGGCGTCCAGCACGCACGAAGTATCGGTTGCAATGCCGAGAGTCGAATATGGCTTGCACGATGAGGCAGGGCCGCTACCGGGAGACGAAAGTGCTCTGCCGCGTATCACGGCTGAAAATCGTACCGATGGAGTGTCCACCGGAAGGGTGAAGATCGAAGCCATCGCGGGCTCCACTGTGTTGCTCGACATGCGCGTGAATGGCGAACTCAACAAAGAAGTATTCAGGGTAGCCATGCCGAAAGGCACCGGCTGGGTCAGCCGCATCGCGGAAACGTCTTACTCGCCCTTCTAGTGCCGATGCTGTAAAACCGAACTCGCAACATCCTGTTCCGCGCGATACCATCGCTGCATGAGCACTCCAGAGACGCAAACTGAGGCCGTTCTCACCCTGTACTTCCCTCGAAATGTCGCGGAAGAGATGGAGCGCACCGCGCAGGCAGAAAACACCAACTTGTCGGATTTGCTCAGTTCAGGTTTTCGAGCACTGAAGGCAGAGCGGCTTCGTCTCGCGCTCGAGCGAATTCGCCCAGAGCAAGCTGTTACTGAACAGATGGAAGAGCAAATTCGAGCGTATGTGGACGAGGTACGCGAAGAAATTTATCGTGCGCGTCGTCTTTGATACGAGCGTCTTAGTCTCTGCTCTTCAGTATGGGGGTTTACGCTTCTTGCTTTGTCAACGGTCATGACAGATCCAGACCATCAGCTAGTCCTCTCCGATACGATCAGTTCTGAATTGCAGAGAATTTTACGGGATCGCTTTGCATGGTCAAAGAATGATCTCGACGAAGTCTCTTCAATGTACTTTCCAGACGCGATCCAAGTTCAAGTGCAAGGCATCGTTCAGGATGTGTGCCGTGACGCAAAAGACGACATGGTTTAGAGTCTGCGCTCCTGTCTCGTGCACACTACCTTGTCGGTAGCGACAAAGACTTGTTAGTACTCGAACATTTCCACCAAACGCGCATCGTTTCCGTCCGTGCCTTGCTGCAAGAACTGCAGACCGTATAAGCGGAAAAACAAAGCGGAAGCACACGCGGTACGATGTTGTCCCATGCGTTTTCCCCTTGCCGCCCTCGCTCTCCTTTTGAATGTTGTGCCTGTGCTCGCGCAGAACGATGCTCCGGCACCCATCCGCGACTACATCCGCACCTCATGGGACACGCTCTCCCGCTCCATGACGGACTGCAAGTCTTTGAAAGACCCGAAGGTCACCACCGCGCCGATTCTCTACCTGCCGGCGGAGATGGCCGTACCCGCTACGGTGCAGAAGCTGCGTGAGGAATGCGGCGTGGAAATTCAGCACCTGCCCAAGAAGATTGATAAACTCGGCGACCTGAAACCGGAAGAGCTGAAGCGCCCCGGCCTGCTTTATCTGCCGAACCGCTACGTGGTGCCAGGCGGACGCTTCAACGAGATGTACGGGTGGGATAGCTACTTCATTGTGCTTGGCCTCTTGACCGATGGCCGCATGGACCTGGCCCGCGGCATGGCCGAAAACTTTTTCTTTGAGATCGAGAATTACGGTGCGTTGCTGAATGCCAACCGCACGTATTTTTTGACACGTTCGCAGCCGCCCCTGCTTGCAGAGATGATTCGCGAGATCCATAAGCAGCAGTTGCATGGCCCGGCACCGCAGCCGAGTGCTGGGTCCAAGCAGGCATCGCAGACACCGCGCAACGATGTAGACCCGAAGCAGTGGCTAGCCCACGCTTACGCTGTTGCGCAGCGAGACTACTCGTTGTGGACCAGTCCGATTCACCAGGCCGGCGATACGGGCCTTGCCCGTTACTTCGATGTAGGTGAGGGCCCGGTGCTGGAAATGGCGGACGATTCTACTTACTATCCGGACGCGATCCGCTACCTGCTCGACCACAGGGACGAGGCACAGGACTATCTCGTTCCCGCCAGCGCGGGGGATGCCGCAAGCTGCGACCAGACCTTGACGCATGTCTGTAAAACGGCCGAGGTGAAAGGGATGCGCCTGTCCCGCGACTTCTATCGCGGCGATCGCGCCGACCGGGAGTCCGGCTTCGACACCACCTTCCGTTTCGGTGCGTTCAGCGGTTCCACGCACCACGTTGCACCGGTGTGCCTGAATGCGCTGCTCTATCAATACGAGCTTGATCTTGTCGGTTTCGCAGAGGAACTCGGCAAAACCGCGGATGCGAAGCTCTACCGCGAAGCCGCAAAGAAGCGCAAAGCTGCAATCGAGAAGTATCTTTGGGATCCTGCCCAGAGCCGCTACGCGGACTACGATTTCACGACCAGGAAGCACTCAACGTATCTGTACGCATCGGAATTTTATCCGCTCTGGGCTGGCATTGCCTCACCGAAGCAGGCAGCGGACACGGCGCTGACACTTTCCGCTTTGGAGCACGACCACGGTCTTGCGATGAGCGAGCGCCGCAGTGGACAGCAGTGGGACCTGCCCTTTGGCTGGGCGCCCGTGCACTACTTTGCCATCCTCGGTTTGCGGCGATATGGCTTCAACGAAGACGCGGACCGCCTCGCAACGAAGTTCCGCAGCGACGTTGAGACCAACTATCTGAAAGAGGGAAACATTCGCGAGAAATACGACGTTGAGAACGGGACGACCACAACTCGTGTGGTATTCGGTTATAAGTCCAACGGGGTTGGCTTTGGATGGACAAACGGGGTATATCTGCGGCTGTTGGCCGATGCTCCAGGGAGGTAGCGATGCACTCTCTTACGGGTGTGCTGCCGCTCTGTCGTCCTTGCTGCCGGTCGCGAGTCCAAGCAGAACGCTGCACACCATCAGCCCAGCGGCCACATAGTACGGCAGGCCGGGCAGGTGCAGGCCGCTCCAGTCACCCACGGCCTTTGCGAAGAGCCACGTGAACAAGCCCGGCCCGAGCATTCCAGCGATTCCACGCAAACTGTTGATGGCACCTTGTAACTGGCCCTGCTCACTGGGCGATGCGGAACGGCTCATAATACTTTGTGTTGCTGGCCACGCAATGGAAGTCAGATTCAACAGAGGCATGCCCGCCACGAACAGCAGGCCGGTGGGCGCGGATGCAAACGCAAGATACCCGATTGCGCCGCCGGACAGGCCCAGCAGCGTTGCATTGCGGTCGCCGAACCATTTCGACGCGCGTCGTACCAGGAAGAACCCGTACAGGATGGTGACCGCTCCCAGCGCGGCTAGCGACAGCCCAACGGTGTGCACGCTCCAGTGGTAACGGTAGTCCGCATAGACCACGTACACGTTCAGCAATGAGTTCTGGGCGATGTAGCCGAGCAGCAATACGCCCGCAAGTCCGAGCATGGTGCTGGAACGCGACAACATGCGCACCGAGCCGACCGGGTTAGCTCGCTTCCAAGAGAACGGACTGCGGTTTTCTTTCGAAAGGGACTCCGGCAAGACGAAGAATCCGTAGATGGCGTTCAGCAGAGAAAGTCCTGCGGATGCCCAGAAGGGCAGTCTGGGCGAGATGCTGCCAAGCCAGCCGCCAAGAGCAGGTCCCACGATGAACCCGAAGCCGAACGCCGCCTGCAGCATGCCGAAGGCAGCGGCACGCTTTTCGCGCGGCGTGACGTCGCTCATATACGCCTGCGCAGTGGGCACGCTGCTGGCGGTAATGCCGGCAAGAATGCGCCCGATCAACAGAAAGCGCAGCGACGGCGCAAGCGCCATCAGGATGTAGTCGAAGCCGAGCCCGAAGTTTGACAGCAGAACGATGGGCCTGCGTCCGAAACGATCCGATAGCGATCCCAGCACGGGAGAGAAGAAGAACTGCATCGCGGCAAAGACCGTGCCGAAGATGCCAATCATCTCCGCCGTGCGCGCGGTAGAGCCGCCCACGAATCCCTCGATCAGGTGCGGCAAGACCGGCGCGATCATGCCGAGCGCGAGCATGTCCAACCCCACGGTCAGGTAGATGAAGGCTGCGGCGGCACGCTGCCGCGCAGGTGCCTGCATTGGCGTGGGCGCCGGGTCAAGCGCGGGATAGTCCATGGGGTCATCCACGCCGCCCGTTGCGGGCACGTCCGCGGCCTGATGCGGCCTGCTCTGTTCTGCCTCGTCCTGTTCCGGTTCGCTCATGACAGAATCAGGCGCTTACCGTGCGGCTGCGCAGGTAATACTCCGCCAGTTCCAGATCGCCGGGTTGCGTGATCTTGAAGTTGGAGGGAGAACCGGGCACGACCGCCACCATGATTCCGGCACGTTCCAGAAGGCTCGCTTCGTCCGTGCCCTGGAAGCTGTCGGCCTCCGCCTCGTCAAAGACCCTGCGCAGATCCGCGAACCTGGCACCCTGCGGCGTTTGCGCCTGCACAATGCGTTCTCGCGGAATGGTCGAAGTAATGATGGCACCGTCTGCGGTGCGCTCCACCTGCTTGATGGTGTCCACTGCAGGCAGGCCGACGATGGCCGCGCCATGCTTTACCACGGCGTCAATCGTGCGCTCGATGGTGGTTGCTTCGATCAAAGGACGCACAGCATCGTGTATCAGCACGATGTCTTCATCGCCGGCCTTGAGTGAGCGCAGCGCGTTGGCAACGGACGCCTGCCGGTGGTCGCCTCCAATGGCAAGCCGGACGCGGTCCGCGAGGCCGTATTCCTCAAGCTGCGCAGACAGGTGCCCTTGCTCCGTGGTCCGGATCGCCACGATAATGTTCGCGACGCGAGGCACTGCAGCAAATGCGCGCACGCTGTGGATCAGCACCGGCACGCCAGCCAGCGAAAGAAACTGCTTGGCTGAAACACCGGGCACCGCCATGCGTGTGCCCAGTCCAGCCGCCGGAAGAATCACGTGGACCTGCATAGAAATCTGAGTGTAGTCCGTTTCCGGTGTGATCCCACGTCCGTGTGCAGCGTCTTCTGCCCGACGCACCTCCAGTGCAAACTTCGTTATGCTGAAGACCGCGCGGTTGTTTGCGCCGGAGGTGGCATTTGGCAGGTTTGCGGATTGGGTACGGCTTCGATTCACACTCCTTCAAACCGGGTGTGCCGCTGGTAATCGGCGGCCTGCGCATCGAGCACACCGAGGGTCTGGCCGGCCACTCCGACGGTGATGTGCTGCTGCATGCCATCACCGATGCGCTGCTTGGGGCTGTTTCCGCAGGCGACATCGGCACGTTCTTCCCGCCGTCCGACGATCGCTGGAAGGGCGCGGACTCGTCGCTTTTTGTGCGCACCGCAATGGAAGAGATCGCCACGGCTGGCTACCGCATCGTGAATCTGGATTCCGTGCTGGTGCTGCAGCGGCCCAAGATTGTGCCCATCGCGGGCGACATCCGCGAGCGTGTCGCGGAGATTTTAGAGATTCCGGCGCGCAACGTCGGCATCAAGGCAAAAACCCCCGAGGGCCTGAACCAGGACGGCGTCGCCGTGGCCCACGTTACCGTTCTGCTGGAAGAGATAGCCGGCCTGGACGAGCCGAAGCGCATGGTGGCCGAGGAAGAAGACCCTGAGGAGATGGAAGTCGTCGTCCGCACGCTGATCGATGAGCCGCCCCACAACATGAGCAGGCTGGGCCGCAAGCCCGCGTTCGATACGGACGACCTGACTTAGGTCGGCGTCAACAAGCCCCGCTTAGACCAGCAGAACCGGCACGTCGTAATGCAGCAAGGTTGGATCATGCGTCACGAGAGTAAGGTTCTCCAACATGGCCTGCGCGACGAGCATCCTGTCGAACGGATCGCGATGATGCAACGGGAGTTCGCCTGCGGCAACGCCGTGCTCCGGTGTAATTGCAAGTACTTTAAAACCGGCTCTTGCGCCGATGCTCTTGAGGTCGGATCGTAAATGAAGTTTGAGTTGGCTTTGCTTGATAGTTAGTTCCCAGAAGGAAGCAGCGCTAACGAAAACCTCTTCGGCTGCTTGGATCGTCTTTGAATCCGAGATACTGCGAAGCGCGGCAATGTCGTACCAGAGCACTACATGGGAGTCGAGCAGCAGCCTCATCAATCGATGATGCCGAAAGCGCGTTGAACGTCCTCTGGAAGCGGCTCATCCAGCCAGGAGAGATCCGTGCCAGCCAATCCTGAAATATTCAACCCATAAGGCCGAAGTTCTTGAGGGGCTTTCGCATTCTTCTCGCGCTCCGATGCCGTTATCGGAACGATCTTGGCCACGGGGTTGCCTTCGCGCGCGATCACAATTTCCTCACCGTGCTCGACACGGCTGACAAGAGAGAGTAGCTCAATCTCATTGTCACGAATGCTGTAAGCGCCCATGGAGGAACGGTACGACGTACCAGAAGGGTAGTCAAGGAACCTGTCTGGCCGAACTGCTAACCTTTGAGATGGCATGACCGCGACGAACCACTCAGACCTCCCCGCAAGCAACCCGAAGCAGCAAGGTCCCGTGCGCGTGCGCATTGCGCCCTCACCCACCGGCGATCCCCATGTAGGAACGGCTTACATTGGCCTGCTGAACTACCTGTTCGCGAAGCAGCGTGGAGGAAAGTTCGTACTGCGTATCGAGGACACCGACCGTACCCGATTCGTCGCCTCTTCCGAGCAGATGATCTTCGACGCGCTGCGCTGGACAGGACTGGACTGGGACGAAGGCCCGGACGTTGGTGGCCCGTTCGGGCCGTACCGGCAGAGCGAGCGCACC
This sequence comes from uncultured Terriglobus sp., assembly GCA_937859825.1. Taxonomy (GTDB): domain Bacteria; phylum Acidobacteriota; class Terriglobia; order Terriglobales; family Acidobacteriaceae; genus Terriglobus. The sequence goes on from CALMAP010000166.1 coordinate 11,200, forward strand.
GAAATCTATCGCGAATACTGCCAGCGACTCTTGGACAGCGGCCACGCTTACCGCGCCTTTGAAACCCCGGAAGAGCTTGAGGCCGAGCGCAAGGCCCAAATGGCCGTCAAGCAGCCGCCCAAGTACAGCGGTGCCTCGCGCAACTACACGCCGGAACAGGCCGCAGCCGCGCTCGCAGAGGGCAAGCCATTCACCATCCGCCTGCGCGTACCCGACGGCGATCGGCCCGCAGGAACCGCGTCAACCACCTTCCGCGACGAACTGCGCGGCGACATCACCTTCGACCACTTCAACGTGGACGACCAGGTGCTGATGAAGAGCGACGGCTTTCCCACCTACCACCTGGCCAACGTGGTGGACGACCACCTGATGGGCATCACCGACGTGATCCGCGCCGAAGAATGGATCAGCAGCACGCCCAAGCACGTCCTGCTTTACCAGGCCTTCGGCTGGGACCTGCCACGCTTCTGGCACATGCCGCTGCTGCGCAACATTGACAAATCCAAGATCAGTAAGCGCAAGAACCCGGTTTCGCTCATTTACTACCGGCAGGCCGGCTACCTTCCGCAGGCCATGCTCAACTTTCTCGGCCTGATGGGCGGCGGCATGGCGCAGCCCAGCGAGCAGGAGATCGTGAGCAAGGGCCTCGACATGAAGCTCGCCGACATCTTCAGCCTGCAGGAGATGATCGAGCGCTTCGACTTCAACCGCATCTCCCTGGGCGGCCCGGTCTTCGATCTCGTCAAGCTCAAGTGGATGAACGGCGAGTACCTGCGTGGGCTTAATGCCGAAGCCTTCTTCCAGACGCTGCGCAGCACCATCTTCAGCGACAGCTACCTGCGCGAAATCGTCCCGCTGGTCCAGACGCGCATGGAGATCACGTCCCAGTTCGGCGACATGGCCGACTTCTTCTTCAAGGACGACGTGCAGCCCGCGGCGGAAGTCTTCGTCCCCAAGAAGCGGACCCTGCCGGACACCCTGGCCTTCGCGCCCGAGATGCTCACGGTACTCGAAGCCGCGGACTGGCAGACCGAGAACATCGACACTAGCCTGCGCGCCCTGCTCACCGCGAAGGAGTGGAGCGTGAAGGAGGCCTTCATGCTGCTGCGTGCCATCCTCACCGGCAAGACGGCTTCGCCACCGCTGCTTGAGTCTATGGTGGTGTTTGGCAAGGCAAGATCGCTGGATCGGGTGCGACGGTTTCTAGAAGCGCAGAAAAAAGCTGTCGTACTGGCTGGACGAAAGTAAGCTCCACTGGGCCATTTTGTTCTGAGGTGTCGTTCCGGTCTCGGAGTGTCATCCTGAGCGAAGCGAAGGACCTGTCACTGCCCGTAATCGCAATCCCACTTCAGGCAAACAACAGGTCCTTCGTCCCTATGCTTCTCAGGATGACAATCTAAGAACTACCCGTTTGGCCGGAAGATCTAGAGCTGTTGAGCCAGAGGGCGGAAGACCGTAACGTATGCTTCTCCCCGTGCTTTCAGCCAGGCATGAAGTCCGGGCCAGCTTTCTTCATCACTAACGTCGCCGAATGCGGTCTCATACACTTTGCAAGTCTTTTTACCTAGCATCTCATCGAAGATCACTTGGTCTCCCAAGGTGCCACTTATAACTTGCGCTCTCGTCAACAAGTTAGCGAATGCATTCTTTGCGCTGTCGCCTTCGACCCATAACTGGCATTCGAGCTTCTTGTCCCTCTTGCTCGCAGTCAGATTGACTCCAAAGCCCGTTCTACCTATTGCGGTTCCAAGCCAATGCTGGGCAGGTGCGGAACCCATCACCAGCTTTGTGTCTGTTCCGCAGTAATCGATGAAAGCCTGCCAAAACCTTTGATAAAGACGCTGTGTCTCGGTCAGGTTAGAGGCCTCTTGGGCCAGCTTCTTCTGAGGAGCGTTAGGGCGTGACACCACATGAAATCGCGGAGCGGCAAGTGAGCCGCCAATGCGCCAGAGTTCCAATTGAACACCATAGAAGTTCAGGTCAGAATCGGTCCGCTGATTTAGCCAATCCAGGGCGGCCCTGTGCTCCTCACGAAAGATGCCGGCTATCCAAATAGCAGTCTTGGCTCCGCCTGATGCACCCAGCCCCGCCGTGTAAGTCAGCAGCTTGCCCAGGTGATCGTGATCGGTGTAACCAAATTGATTTTCAATAATCACAGTCTCGTCGCAATCCGTCCGTTTTGCGACGATGTCTGCACGAAAGGGTCCGACCCTCGACTCTACGGCACTCAAGCTGAGCTCCATTCCGAGAGCATCACCAAGAAGATCGAGATTCTGCTCAGACGCCAACCATGGAGTGAAATCGAAGGCTTCATGAGGCCAGCCATCGGTAATAGGGACCGGAACAAGCCTGCCTAGCTCGATCAAGTGTTCTCCTTAGTGACTACTTGGCCGCAAACGGCTGTTCCAGCGGCAACAACTTCGGCGGATAACACGCTGCAGCGTCGCAGGCCTGGTAGTGCAGCGCGGCCTTGATGGAATGCTGACCTGGCTTCGTGACCAGGTGGGCCGTCAGGGTGAAGTCGCCGGTGTAGACGTCCAGCTTTTCTTTCGGTTCGAAGCTGAAGCTGTAGGGAACGCCTTGGGGGAAGTCGACACCTTTGACATTCAGGTCGGGTGTTTCTTCCACCGCGATCTTCGTGGGAATCAGCATCTCGCTCTTGGGCGTGTGTGAGTTGATGTGGAAGCCCGCATCGACTTTGAAGTGCAGAAGTACGGTCGCCGGTTTGCCGCCCGCGACGATTTGTGGCTCCGCCACAAACTGCACGTGGCCGCCCTTCGTGCTGGTGACCGGTGACTGGCCTACGTTGATCGACTGAGCGTTCACGTTCCATGCGCTCATCACCGAAGCACCCAGCAATGCAAGCCCCACAACACGCCCAATCCTTTGAATTGTCATCCTGAGCGCAGCGAAGGACCTGGTTTCTTCTTGAACGACTTGGGCCCTCAAAGGAAAAGCAGGTTCCTCCCCTCCGCTGCGCTCCGGTCGGAATGACAATTGTGATGGGCTGCGCTCCGGTCGGAAGGTAACTTTTGAGAGGCTGCGCTTCGGTCGGAAGGACACGTCCGTGGCGTTGCCTGATCGGGTGCAGGAGTAAGCGCGCATCAGTTTCCTGCCTGCAGAATCTTCTGCACGTTCGCCTCGGCTTCATCCTTGCTTGCAAGTCCAATGGCTTCACCGCGTATGACGCCCTGCTTATCGATGTAAAAGGTGGCGGGCAGCATGTCCAGGCCGCCGTAGGCATCGCCTATCTTGTGGTTACTCAGCAGGATGGAGTAGCTCACATTCAGCTTCTTTGCCGTGTCCGCGACTTCCTGCCTGATCTTGTCCTGCTTCAGGTCCTCGTCCTCGTTGATGCCGATCACCTGCAGTCCCTGCGCGGCGTACTTCTGCTGGAACTCCTGGAACCAGGGCATCTCCACCTTGCAGGGAGCGCACCAGGTGGCCCAAAAGTTGAGCAGCACCGGCTTGCCCTTCAGGTCGGCCAACGAGACAGTCTTGCCGTCCAGCGAGGCGAGAGTGAATACCGGCGCCTTCTTACCGCGCATGTCCGGCGCGGAACCGAAGCTGGCAGAGGCCGCGTCCAGCGATGCGCTGGCGCCCGGTTTGTCCACGGCAATGGTCGCCTGCTGCTGACGCTGCTGTGCCTCTTCCGCGCGGCGGGTGTGCAGGTTGTGCATGCCCGACCAGACAAGCAGGGCTACAACAAGGACAATGACTCCACCGACAAGCGCGTTTCGCATGGTTCTTCTTCTCCACTTCAGCAGATGAGGCGCGGTCAGATTACGATGCTTTTGGTCGTTTGCGCATCAGCAAACCGGAGGAGGTTCGCCCGGTTCGCTTTCTACTTAACCCCTAAAATAGGGCTAAGTAG
>CALMAP010000166.1:15083-15449 GCA_937859825.1 uncultured Terriglobus sp.
ACGATATGCAACGCTGGTCCAAACTGTTTATTCCAACCCTGCGGGAAGCTCCCGCGGACGCCGAAGTGGCGAGCCACCAACTACTGCTGCGCGCGGGCTATATCCGCCAGCTTGGCGCGGGCATTTACAGCTATCTGCCGCTGGGCACGCGCGCCATCAACAAGATCGTTGCCATCGTGCGCGAGGAGATGGACACCATCGGGCAGGAGTTCTTTTTGCCCGCGCTGCATCCGCGCGAGGTGTGGGAAGAGAGCGGCCGCTGGACAGGCATGGGCGAGAACATGTTCCGCCTGAAGGACCGCAAAGGTGCTGACCTGGCGCTCGGCATGACGCACGAGGAGGTCATGACATCCATCGCGCGCAACG
>CALMAP010000167.1:0-8726 GCA_937859825.1 uncultured Terriglobus sp.
AAGAAGGCGGGCTTGGGGTACGTGGCCACCGCTGCCGTCAAGCAAGCTTCGCCCGATGCCACCGGCAACAAGGGCAAGGTCGTCACGGCCTTAATCGTGCGCACCCGCAAGGAACCACGCCGCCGCGACGGTACCTACATCCGCTTCGACCAGAACGCGGCCGTGGTCATTAACGACGCAGGCGAGCCGGTTGGCACGCGTGTTTTCGGGCCGGTTGCTCGTGAGTTGCGCGAGAAGAAATTTCTGAAGATTGTTTCGTTGGCACCGGAAGTTATCTAAGCTAGTGCCGGTTGCGTACGAGGCCCGTCGATCGTGACGGGCCTTTCGCTTTGTCTCACCATTGACAGGAGAGGTGTAGCTTTTTAGGCTGTTTCTATGCAGCTAGAACTCTCAGGGGAACGGCAGGCGCAACTCCACGAATACGCTCAACGCCACGGTCAAGATCTGCCAACCGCACTTGATGAAGTGCTGGCTGCTGCCCTGGAATGGGAACGGCAGGACTACGTAGAAGCCTTGGAAGCGATTTGTGAAGGCTTCGAGGATATTGAAGCCGGACGCACTCAGCCTGCTTCCGAGATGTTTGAGGAGCTACGCGTAAAGCATGGCTTTCCGCGTTGAGACTTCGGCAAGAGCTAAGCGCGACTTAGACCTGATCCTGATGTGGCTTCAGAAGCAGCATGCAGGTGATGCGGGCTTGAAGTGGTTTGAGGGCCTGCATCTTGGAATTGATTCTCTGGAAAGTCTGCCAAGCCGCTGTCCACTTGCCACAGAGAACAGAAGCTTCGCCTCTGAAGTTCGGCAGCTATTCTATGGAAAGAGGCCGCATGTATACCGGATCATCTTCAACGTTAATGATGATGTGGTTACTGTACTGCATATTCGTCATGGTCGCAGATCGCCGCTGATTCAGTACTGATGTTGGAAAACACGGCGTACTCTATAGAACTGCTTCGATCAACTGCGACTCTTTAAGGCCGATCCGCTTCGACCGACGTGGCTCATTCAACCAGCCTTTAGACGGATGGAGGAGTGACACAACATTTGCGCGGTGATCCATACCCGTGAACGTGGCGTTTCTCACCGTATGCCCCTGATTGTCAATGTCGGCAAAACGAATCTTGTTCCTTGAGGAAAAACGCCAACGCCCAAGTGAAGGTGAAATGCGATAAGAACGTCTGGTGACAACCGGGCCAAGTAGGAGTATTGTTCGTGGTTTTATAAGTTCGATCTGTTTTAGCAGAAGGCGACTGCAATTAGTTTCGTAGGATTCATCATCTTGGGTCAGGAACGGCCCATCGTTTTCTGAACCTGGTCGGAGCCCAACAAACCAGTTCGTTCTATACCAAAGGTCAGGGTTGCTGTGTGCAGCAGCAAGTAACCTATCTAAACTCTGCCAAGTGCCGATTATGTTGTCTTCCCGTCCTCGTGCGTTCAAGGCGCTCCTGTAGTCTTCACAGCCGAAGTTGTGCCCAACCGCCATGTAAATGGGTATGACTCCCGCATCCATCGCGTGTTCGCTTAAACCCAGCCCTTCAGGAAAAAACGCTGGTCCAGGCAAGCCGCCCTGTGCCGGCTTGCAGTCAGATGTCTCTGCCATACGTATCAGCCGCGCTTCAGCCTGCAAATCAGAAATAGCGGCTGTGACGTCAATGTGCATAGCACGAATTTTATCGAACGCATACCAGATCATTGCAGTTGTCGAAGTTTTGCGATAAAGTAGAAAAGTTTGGTTCAAACAGTTCCACCCTCGACCTGCTGAGGTAAGAGCAGAGGCCTGTACTGGTTCAACGGTGCGGGACAAGGAGCAGATTATGGCAAACATTCTGCGTAACGACCAGGTGGTCGTGATTGCGGGCAAGTTCAAGGGACAGACTGGTCGCGTTCTGCGCCTTGTAACGGACAAGGACCGCGTTCTGGTCGAGGGCGTAGGCCTCATCAAGAAGCATGTAAAGCCGAATCCGCAGCGCAACATCAAGGGCGGCATCGCGGAGCAGGAGAGCCCGATCCACATCTCGAATGTGGCGCTTATGGACTCGAACGGCAAGCCGACCCGCATTGGTTTTCGCGTGAGCGATAGCAAGCGTGAGCGCGTAGCGAAAAGCACAGGCGAAGTGATCGCATTGCCGAAGCGGAAGTAGTCGCCTTCCTGCAAGTTTTCCGGTGAACGGACAGAAGCAGGTCCTTCGCTTCGCTCAGGATGACACTTTCTGGGTCGGAATAAGTAGCAACGGAGCACCCCACGAAACGGTACAAGGCGCACGAGCGCTACCCCGGCACCGTGGAGAAAGAGAAGAAGCATCATGGCAGCACGTTTGCGTGAGAAGTACAACGGCGAGTTGAAGGCCGCTGTGCAGAAGGAGCTCGGCATCAAAAACACGATGGCCGTGCCGAAGATCGAAAAGATCATTATCAATATGGGTCTTGGCGAAGCCACCCAGAACAACAAGATTCTTGATCCACTCGTCAGCGACCTTGCCCAGATCACTGGTCAGAAGCCGGTCATGACCAAGGCGAAGAAGTCGATCGCACAGTTCAAGGTACGTGCCGGACAGTCCATCGGCGCCATGGTCACACTTCGTGGCGACACCATGTACGAGTTTCTGGATCGTCTGATCTCCGTCGCGCTGCCACGTGTGCGTGACTTCAAGGGCGTATCCGCAAAAAGCTTCGACGGCCGCGGTAACTACACGCTTGGTTTGCGCGACCAGCTCATCTTCCCGGAGATCGACTACTCCAGGGTGGAGAAGCTGAAGGGCATGAACGTCACCATTGTGACGACCGCGCCCGATGACAACGCTGCACGTGTGCTGCTGAAGCACTTCGGCATGCCCTTCCGCGCATAGCGTCCATTCGGTACATAGCACAAGTTTTAGCAGCGAGCATCTCGCAAAGGAAGATCAATGTCGACTACGGCAAAAGCAGTCAAAGACGCAAAGAAGCCCAAGTTCAAAAGCCGCCAGCACAACCGCTGCCAGATCTGCGGACGTCCCCGCGCCTTTCTCCGCAAGTTCGGCCTGTGCCGTCTTTGCTTCCGCGGACAGGCACTCAAGGGCGAAATCCCAGGCGTCGTCAAGTCCTCCTGGTAGCACTTCGTGCCGTTCTCGACGCGCTTCGCGCGTGTAGGCGGCACACGGACATTTCAGATAAATCCTCCGCAGGTTCTGCCGACTTCATGAGTCCGCAGCAAACGGGAGGTAGAGAGAAGAACCATGAACCTGACCGACCCAGTAGCAGACTTCCTGACGCGTATCCGTAACGGCATCCGCGCCCGCCACCAGAAGCTGGATGTGCCTGCTTCCAACCTCAAAGCTGAGATCGCCCGCATCCTCAAGGAAGAGGGCTACATCTCGAACTACAAGGTGACGGAAGAAGAAGGCCGCCGCATTCTGCGCGTGTATCTGAAGTATTCCGCCGAGAACGAAGCTGCCATCGTCGACCTGAAGCGCATCTCCAAGCCGGGATCACGAGTGTATGTGGGACGGGACGAGATTCGCCGCGTCCAGGGTGGACTTGGTATCTCGATCCTCACCACGCCGAAGGGTGTGATGACGGGCCGAACCGCCCGTAAGGAAAACGTGGGCGGCGAAATCCTCGCATACGTCTGGTAGTTGCTTCGCACCGTTTTCCGCTCTCTTTGCGCGTGTTTGCGGTGGAGCAGGGTAGAAGTTCCGGAGCGCCTCGCGCGCTCCAGGACTGGGCGAAGACTTAGAACGTAGTTGTATCTGCGGTGTTCGCGCCGCTCAGGCTGCAGTGGAACGGTAAGCGCTTTACCGGGACTCGCAAGCCCCAAGGATTAAAAGATGTCACGTATTGGATTGAAGCCGATCCCCAAGCCCGCCGGTGTGAAGTACACCATGAACGGCAACATCGTTGCAGTAGAAGGTCCCAAGGGCAAGGTCAACGCCCTTCTTCCCGCAGGCATCCGCCTGGTGGAGAAGGACAACACCATCATCGCTGAGCGCGATAACGATTCGCAGAAGGCAATCCACGGCCTTGCCCGCTCGCTGGTGTTCAACGCCGTCGAGGGCGTAACCAACGGATGGAAGAAGGACCTGGACATCGTCGGCATCGGTTACCGTGCCGAGATGAAAGGGAAGGAGATGGTCGTGTTCACGCTCGGCTATTCCCACCCGATCGAGTTCCCGCTGCCCACAGGGATCGAAGTTGCGATCGACCCGAAGCAGACCCACCTGACAGTAAGCGGAATCGATAAGCAGAAGGTCGGTCAGGTTGCTGCGGATATGCGCTCGTTGCGTAAACCTGATCCTTACAAGAACAAGGGCGTTCGCTACTCCGACGAGAAGCTGAAGAAGAAGGTCGGCAAGACAGGCTCCAAGTAGGTGCTTCGCACCGTTCTCGAAGCGCTTTGCGCATGTCCTGCACGGTGCAAATCAACAGTTCAGCGGCGAGCACAATACGTCGCTGATTCAAAACCGAGGTGCCGGACAAGATGCCGGCACTCCCCAATTCCGAACGCGACCGCTTGGCGGTTGCGCCCGTAGGAAAGGAAATGAACAATGATTACTCCAACGCAGCGGAATGTGGTGCGCAAGCGCGTTCACAAGCGTGTCCGCAGCAAGGTCTCTGGAACCACCGAGCGTCCGCGACTGAATGTGTTTCGCTCACTTAACCACATTTATGCTCAGCTCATTGACGACTCCACCTCCGCAACCCTTGCGTTTGCCTCTACGGTGACTAAGAAGGGCGCGGACAAGTTGATCGGCGGCAACGTCGAGGCGGCAAAGACGGTCGGCAAGATGATTGCCGAGCGTGCCCAGGAGAAGGGCATCAAGAAGGTGGTCTTCGACCGTGGCGGTTATCTCTACCACGGCCGTGTCAAGGCATTGGCAGATGCAGCGCGCGAAGCCGGTCTCGAGTTTTAATTACAGGTTCCAGAGGAAAACAATTATGGCAATGAAGAAAAAGATCGATGCCAACCGGCTGAACCTGAAAGACCAGGTTGTTGCAATCAATCGTGTAACAAAGGTCGTCAAGGGCGGCAAGAACATGTCGTTTGCCGCGCTCGTCGTAATCGGTGATCCGGCTGAGGGCGTGGTAGGCTACGGCTCGGGCAAGGCGAAAGAGGTGCCCCAGGCGATCCGCAAGGGCATTGAGGCAGCGAAGAAGAATCTCTTCCGCATCAATCTTACGGAGACCTCCATTCCGCACCAGGTATTGGGCCGTTTCGGTTCGGGCCACGTTCTGCTGAAGCCCGCTCCGGAAGGTACGGGCGTGATTGCCGGCGGCGCAGTGCGTGCGGTGATGACTTCGGCCGGCGTGCAGAACGTGCTGACCAAGTCGCTCGGCACGGCGAACCCGCACAACGTGATCAAGGCGACGTTCGATGCGCTGACGCAGTTGCGTGACAAGGCTGCCGTAGCTGCCCTGCGTGGCAAGTCAGTGGAAGAGCTGTAAGAGACGGTTTCTCGTTTCTAGTTTCTAGTTGCTGTCGATGTCGGCAACAACTAGAAGCTAGAAACTTAGAAACTTTTCGGAGAAGAACAATGGCAGAGAGCACTGGCAAGATCAAGATCCAGTACTACCGTTCCAAGATCGCGACCCCGGTCAAGCACAAGCTCGTCGTCAAGGGCCTGGGCTTTACCCGGTTGAACCAGATCGTGGAGCGCGAGGATTCCCCCTCCATCCGTGGTATGGTCGCCGCGGTGCCGCACCTGGTGCGAATCGTCGAGTAGTCAAGGGAAGAAACTGCCACACCTGTGGCGTAGCCGATCATGGATCGGCAAATGCGAGTTGGTCATATGGCCGGCGTAAGCGAGGTAAGCAATGGCACTGAATCTCTCGAACCTTGGCGCACCCAAGGGGGCGAACAGCAACAAGAAGCGCGTGGGCCGCGGTATGGGCTCGGGCATGGGTAAAACTTCGACCCGCGGTCACAAGGGTCAGCGTTCGCGGTCGGGTTCGCGCATGATGCGCGGCTTTGAAGGTGGCCAGATGCCGCTGCACCGTCGTCTGCCGAAGCGTGGCTTTACGAACATCTTCCGGCAGGAGTACCTGGTGCTCGGCCTGGATCGAATCGCTCTGATTGCACAGACGGAGAACGTTACAGAACTCACGCTTGAAGTCCTGCAGAAGGCCGGTGTGGCAAAGAAGACTTCGCTCGTCAAGGTGCTCGCGAATGGCGAAATCAGCACTGCGGTCACTGTTCACGCGCACAAGTTCAGCAAGCAGGCACAGCAGAAGCTTGAGGCTGCTGGCGGTAAGGCCGTTGTGCTGGGTGGTGCGGAAGTCGAGAGCGCTGCTTCGTTCGGAACTGGTTCCGCAGGTTAGAATCAGAGCATTCTGAAGAATCATCGGACAGGCAGGTCGAGCTTTTGTAAGCTCGGCCTTTGTCCGTGTAATGGTACGGTCCCGAAGTGTGACAGTACCTGATGAATGAAACACTTTGCAGTCGGTGAGGCGTTTCCCGCCTCAGATGGGTGAATACCAGCCTGATGTTCGACAAGATCGCCAATATCTTCCGTATTCCTGACCTACGCAAGCGCGTGCTGTTCACCCTCGGCCTACTTGCCGTCTACCGCCTCGGCGGGCACATCCCCACGCCTGGCATCAATGCCGACCTGCTGGCGCAATACTTCCAGCAGAACGCGGGCTCTTCACTTGGCCTGGTGGATCTGTTCACCGGCGGGTCCCTGCGGCGTCTGACAATCTTCGCGTTGGGCATCATGCCGTACATCACGGCTTCGATTATTTTTCAGTTGCTTACGGTGATCTATGAGCCGCTTGCCAAGCTGCAGAAGGAAGGCGAAGTAGGCCGCCGCAAGATCACGCAATGGACGCGTTACGTCACAGTGCTGCTCGCGATTGTGCAGTCATTCGCAATCGCGATGACGCTGACCAAGAGCTCGACCGGTGCGCCCATGGTCACGATGGGATCCTCGAAGTTTGTTCTGATGTGTGTGCTAACACTGACGACTGGCACGGCCTTCATCATGTGGCTGGGTGAGCAGATTACGGAGCGCGGTATCGGCAACGGTATGTCCCTGCTGATTTTTACCGGTATTGTGGCAGGTCTGCCGAACGGCATCTACGATCTCTACGAGAAAGCGCGTGACGGTGCCTGGGGTGGTTTTACTCCCGTGGCCATTGCACTGCTGGTAATCGCGATGGTGGCCGTAGTGGCTTTTATCGTTTACGTGGAACGATCCGAACGGCGCATTCCGGTCCAGTATGCGAAGCGAATTGTTGGTCGCAAGATGATGGGTGGGCAGGCAACGCATCTTCCTCTGAAGGTGAACTCCGGTGGCGTAATGCCGGTTATCTTTGCGAGTTCGATCCTCTCAGCGCCCTTATTGTTCGCGAACATGAGCTTCGTTCAGAACACGGGATGGCTCCGCCGTATCACCGAGGGTCTGCGCCCCGGGGAGCCATGGTATGAGCTCATCTACATTGCAGCGATCATCTTCTTTGCCTACTTCTACATCTCGATCGTCTTCCGTCCGGACGACATTGCAGACAACATGCGTAAGTACGGCGGGTTTATTCCCGGTATTCGCCCTGGTCGCCGTACCTCCGACTTCATCAACGACATCCTTACGCGCATTACGCTGGTAGGTGCGCTGTACCTGATCGTGATTTCGATCATTCCGCAGCTGTTTTACTCGGGCATTCATTTCAATCATCTGTGGCTGCTCGGTGGTGTGTTCGACCGCATGCCGACGTGGGTGAACAATGGCCTTGGCCTGAACTTCTACTTTGGCGGCACTTCGCTGCTGATTGTGGTGGGTGTGGCAATGGATACAGTCCAGCAGGTGGAGTCGCAGTTGATCATGCGTCACTATGAAGGGTTCAGCCCAAAGAGCGGCCGCATTCGCGGCCGACGGAGCTGGTAAGCGAACGTGCAGGAAGATAGAACGCAACAAGTGGATGGGCCTGAGGCTTTTGTACCCGGGCCCATTCTTCTGCTCGGTGCCCCGGGTGTCGGCAAAGGAACACAGGCACAGGTGCTGATGGAGCAGTGGAGTATCCCCCAGATCTCCACAGGCGATTTGATCCGCGATAACATCCGGCTAAAGACCCCCATTGGTATCCGCTTCAAGGAACTTGTGGACGCCGGAATTTTCGTTCCGGATGATGTCGTGAATCAGATGGTTGCCGACCGCACTGCCGAGCCGGATTGCGAACGCGGTTTCATTCTGGATGGCTTTCCTCGCACGCTTGGACAGGCCAAGTGGCTGGACGGGCACCTTACTGTTCGTAACGGCGAAGCGGCAGCGCTTCCATTGCTTGCAGTATCTGTCCAGGTTCGCTATGATGAGTTGTTGCGTCGCATCACGGGCAGACGCACAGGTCCGGTCTCGAAACGGATCTACAACATCTACACCAATCCGCCAGCTTCACCCGGCGTGTGTGATGTGGATGGTGAACCGCTGGTACAGCGGCCGGACGACACCGAAAAGGTCTTCTCCGAACGCATGCGCGTGTTTGGCGAGCAGACTGCTCCGGTGATCGACCACTATCGTGGCCTCGGAAGGTTTGAGGAAGTAAACGGAGAAGCACCCGTCGAGCAGGTGACGGAGAACATCGTCGCGGCGCTCAGGCGCATGCGCAGCAAGTAGTACGGCCTGGCAGCCGTGCAGAAGAGATCTTTGTAAGTCGAATGGCGATTGTACTGAAGACACCGCAGGAAATCGAGAAGATGCGACGGAGCGGCATTGCTCTTCGTCAGGTGCATGAAGCGGTCGGTGCGGTGGTCAAACCGGGCGCGC
>CALMAP010000167.1:8736-19666 GCA_937859825.1 uncultured Terriglobus sp.
GAATCGAAGATTCGAGAGCTTGGCGGCAAGTCGGCTTTCAAGGGCTACAACAACTATCCCGCATGCCTCTGTACGTCTGTGAACGATGAGGTGATTCACGGTATTCCCTCCGAGAAGCGGGTGCTGAAAGAGGGAGACATCGTTTCGGTGGATTGCGGCGTGATTCTGGACGGGTACTACTCCGACGCTGCGGTGACGTATCCAGTAGGCAAGCTCAATGCGGATGCGCGCAAGCTGCTGGACGTGACAAAGGCATCGCTTGAAGAGGCGATCCGCGAAGTTCAGGTGGGTGCGACCCTGGGTGACATCGGTGCCGCCGTGCAGGAGATGTGCGAGGGTGAAGGCTTCGGTGTCGTACGTGATTTCGTGGGTCACGGCATCGGTAAGCACATGCACGAAGATCCACAGGTGCCGAACTACGGTCGCCGGGGCAAGGGCACCAAGCTGAAAGCTGGCATGGTGCTGGCAATCGAACCCATGATCAACGCGGGCAGTGCCGATGTAAAGGTTCTAAAAGATGGTTGGACGGCCGTCACCGTAGACGGAAGCTGGTCGGCTCATTTTGAGCACACGGTTGCTGTAACGAAGGATGGTCCGCTGGTGCTAACGCGATAGCGGCGATTGGAATTGTTGTAAAGGTAGTCGAAGTTATCAAGGAGACGGTTTGCCGAAGGAAGACGCGATTGAAGCGATGGCAGTAGTGGTCGAAACTCTGCCTAACGCAATGTTCAAGGTTGAGATGGAAAACAAGCACCAGGTGCTGGCGCACGTTTCCGGTCGCATGCGCAAGAACTTCATTCGTATTCTGCCTGGGGACCGTGTTGCCATTGAATTAAGCCCCTACGATTTAAGCCGTGGGCGCATTGTGTACCGGTACAAATAGGCCGGTTTGCAGGTTGTAGTCGCAGTGGGGCAGGCCGGTTCGCCGGTGGCCCTGAAAGGAAAAAGCAATGAAGGTACGTGCAAGCGTCAAGCGGATTTGCGATAAGTGCAAGATCGTTCATCGCCACGGTGTGGTGCGGGTGATCTGTGAAGTCGCGAAGCACAAGCAGCGACAGGGTTGATCCTGTGCGGCTTGTAAGTGAATCAAAGCGGGACCAGGGTCTTTCCGGGGCGAGTTAGCCGAAATCAAGGCTTGCGATGAACCCCAGGGTATCCCGCTCAACCGTTATCGGCGACAGCGCCGGTAACACCAGAACTCAAGAGGAAGACAAATGGCACGTGTATCCGGTGTTGATCTGCCGAACAATAAGCAGGCACGCATCGCCCTTACTTATATCTTCGGCATTGGGGAAACCCGCGCTCTGAGCATTCTTGCAAAAGCGGAGATCGATCCGTTCCGCAAGATGCAGACGCTCGATGAAGATGAACTAAATCGAGTTCGTAGTGTGATCGAACAGGAAGGCCAGATCGAGGGCGACCTCCGCAAGGAAGTCGGCCTGAACATCAAGCGCCTGATCGAAATCCAGAGCTACCGCGGCCTGCGTCATCGCCGCAGCCTGCCTGTGCGCGGACAGCGCACCCACACGAACGCCCGCACCCGCAAGGGCCCACGCAAGGGCACGGTTGCCGGCAAGAAGAAAGCGACGAAGTAAATGGCGAAGCAGCAGCAGAATGCAGCCGGCAAGTCCGGCAAGGGCAAGAAGTTTAAAAAGCGGGAACGGAAAAACGTCCCGTACGGTCTGGTGTTCGTCCAGGCATCGTTCAACAACACCATCGTCACCATCACGGACCAGCAAGGCAATACGCTTTCCTGGAAGAGCTCGGGTTCGCTCGGGTTCCGTGGTTCACGTAAGGGCACGCCGTTCGCGGCGCAGCAGGCTGCGGTCAACGCTGCCACCGCTGCTCGCGATCATGGTCTGCGCTCGGTCGATGTGCGCGTCTCTGGTCCTGGTTCGGGCCGCGAGTCTGCCATCCGTGCCCTTGCTGTTGCGGGTCTCGAAGTACGTTCCATCCGGGACGTCACGCCGATTCCGCACAACGGTTGCCGCCCGGCGAAGCGCCGCCGCGTGTGATACGAGTTTCTAAGTTCTGGGTTTCTAGTTTTTTATGCTTTGAAGAACTAGAAACCCGAAGCTAGAAACTCCAAATGCTGTTCGGATCGGGACGGAGAGGCAGCCAGCCTTGTAAACCGATCGTCACCTGAAGTTAAGGAAGAGAGAAAGAATCATGGCACGTTATACAGGAGCTGTCTGCCGCCTTTGCCGGCGTGATGGCGTCAAGCTGTTTCTGAAGGGTTCGCGTTGCTTCTCAGAGAAGTGCGCTATCGACAAGCGCAACTTTCCCCCGGGTCAGCATGGCCAGGCGCGCGCGAAGAAGATCGTGGGCTACGGCCTGCAGCTTCGTGAAAAGCAGAAGGCGAAGCGCATCTACTTCACGCTCGAAGGTCAGTTCCGCGCGTATTACGAGAAGGCCTCGAACCGTACAGGTGTTACCGGCGAACTCCTGCTGCAGCAGCTTGAGCGTCGTCTCGACAACGTGGCGTACCGTCTTGGCTATGCGATTTCGCGCCGTCAGGCCCGTCAGGTCGTCCGTCACGGGCATATTCAGGTCAATGGTCGCAAGGTCAACATCCCTTCCTTCCAGGTGAAGGTCGGCGACGTCATCGAGATTCGCGAAGGCTCGAAAAAGATGGACATTCTCGAGACGGCGAAGCAGTTTGCCAGCGGCATGATGCAGCCCATGTGGCTCCAGATTGACCGTGAGGCCCTGAGCGGCAAGGTTGTCGCGCTGCCGAAGCGGGAAGAGATTCAGCTGCCGGTCAACGAGCAGTTAATCGTCGAACTTTACTCCAAGTAACAGCGGGTCGACGAGATAGCGAGCAACAAGTAAGCGTTGCTTTCTATCTCGCCAGACTTACTTGTTTTTGGACGAGATACAGCCCTCTTACCTGGCTGTAAGTAAGTGGCACTTCGTCACTCAACCGAAGGAACCGAACCCCACCCGCCGCAGAATGCTTCGCGGTGCAGGATGGGCTGAGGAAATGAGGAGAGTCCCTATGTTGTGGAGAGGTTTTCAGAAACCCAAGCGTCTCGCGGTCGAACAGGAAACACTGACCGAGAAGTACGGCAAGTTCAGCGCGCAGCCCTTTGAGCGCGGCTTCGGTACCACTATTGGCAACAGCCTGCGCCGCACGCTGCTCAGTTCGATCGAGGGCGCTGCCGTGACCGCCGTCAAAATGGAAGGTGTGCTGCACGAGTTCCAGTCCATTCAGGGTGTCGTGGAAGACGCGACGGACATCATCCTGAACTTGAAGCAGATCCCATTCAAGCTGAATGGCGAGGGCCCAAAGGCACTGTACCTGCGCGTGGAAGAGCCGGGCGTTGTGACCAGCGGCATGATCGAGGCCGACGGCGATGTCGAAATCCTCGACAAGGACGTGTACATCGCGACCGTCTCCGAGGGTGGCCGTCTGGACATGGAGATGCGGTTGAAGCGTGGTCGCGGCTACCAGTCGGCCGACAAGAATTACGATCCGGACCTCGGCATCGGCTTTATTCCCGTAGATTCTGTCCACTCGCCGGTGCGCAAGGTGAACTATGCGGTCGAGGCGGCACGTCTCGGTCAGATCACCGACTATGACAAGCTGACCCTCGAGATCTGGACGAACGGCACCGTGCTTCCGGCGGATGCGCTCGGTCTTGCTGCAAAGCTGCTGAAAGACCATATGACCATCTTCATTAACTTTGAAGAGGAGATGGAAACAGGTCTGGACGGTTCACATGACGGTCCGTCGATGCGCAAT
Organism: uncultured Terriglobus sp.; assembly: GCA_937859825.1. Taxonomy (GTDB): domain Bacteria; phylum Acidobacteriota; class Terriglobia; order Terriglobales; family Acidobacteriaceae; genus Terriglobus. Next base: position 12,482 of record CALMAP010000167.1, read on the forward strand.
GACAACCTGAACCGTTCGGTCGAGGAACTGGAGTTGAGCGTTCGCAGCTACAACTGTCTGAAGAACGCGAACATTGCAACGATCGGCGAACTGATCCAGAAGACCGAAGCCGAGATGCTGAAGACTAAGAACTTCGGCCGCAAGAGCCTGAATGAGATTAAGGAAATCCTTGCTCAGATGGGCCTCTCTCTCGGCATGAAGATCGACGAGAACGGTCAGCCGCAGCCCGGCCCGACCTCGGTACTGCCTGCGGCAACGCTGGCGGCCTCCTTTGGCAACTTCGACGACGAAGAAGACGAGGAAGAGGACGAGGAGTTTGGTATTCCGGAGACGGAAAACTTCTAACCTGCGGGGGTGCGAGAGAAACTTTCCTGCACCCCTGCAGTCGTTTTGCTGTAAGTGCCGGTTCGCCGGTAAGAACGAGACGGACTTACTCTCCAACTCGGATCAAAGTTTCTGCGATTGCTCCGTGCGGGGCGTCGAAATCATGAAGAGGTCTGTACGCCATGCGGCATCGTAAAGCAGGAAATAAACTCGGACGGAACCCTAGCCATCGTCGCGCGCTTCTGCGCAACCTGGTAACGTCCGTTGTTGTGGAAGATAGCGTCGAAACAACCGTCGCAAAGGCCAAGGCGGTTCGTCCGCTGGTTGAGAAGATGATTACCCTCGGCAAGCGTGGGGATGTGCACGCGCGCCGCCAGGCAGCAGCGTTCCTGATGACGTCGGACTCGGTTTCGCGTCTGTTTGCTACAGTAGCGCCTCGTTACGGCGACCGCAACGGCGGCTACCTGCGCATCGTGCGTACGGGCTTCCGCAAGGGCGATGGTGGTGAGAAGGCCATGATCGAATTGCTGGGCGCAGAGCAGGAGTTGACCGAAAAGGCAGAGAAGCGCAACGAGCTCAACGCCAAAAAGCGTGAAGAGCTGCAAAAGCAGCTTGCCGAGCAGGGCGGAACAGAAGAGAACCAGGGCGGCGAAGAAGCATAGCTGTCGCAAGTCGAGGGCGGGGTGTGCTGCTTTGGCAGCATGCCCCGCCCCTTCTTTTTAGGCGAGGACAAATGGTGAGAAGCGTTCTTCTGGGCGGCCGTACTTCGCCTCGCATCTCGAATCAAATAGTCTTTGGCATCTTTGTCTGGCTGCCCGTGGCCCTGATGCTCATGGTCATTGTCCGTGAGTCGACGGAAGCCTTTTCCAGCTTCCACACCGCTCGCCTGTTTCGGCCAGTCTGGGAAGCGATCTTTGGCCCCGTTACCGATGCGCATTGGGACGAGGTGAACCATGTGCTTCGCAAGTCAGGCCACTTTCTCGGCTACGGCACGCTCGGGCTGACCTGGATGCGTGCGTGGCTGCTGACCTGGATGTATCCCTTGCGGCAGCGGTCCGCTTCAGTGTGGCGGCGATGGTCATGGCTGATGGCGATCTGCTGCACGGCTACCGTGGCCAGCCTGGACGAAATCCATCAAAGCTTTCTGCCCAGCCGCACTGGCGTGGTCCAGGATGTTCTGCTGGATACACTCGGGTCAGCGGTTCTGTGCAGCCTGATCTCACTACTCTGGGTGGCAGGACGACAACGGAACGTAACGTTTGTGGCCGCACGTTAAGCAGGAGCTTGGCCGATGAGATTCGGGACAGCATGGACGCGGCAAGTCTTCTGGCGAGCGGCCCTGCTCTACGTCCTGATCACGGTTTTTCAACTCCATAGCATCGTGACCGACGGCGCGGGTTTCAGTTATGCGCTGGACCTGCCGTATGTCCAGATGGCTTTAGCCCAGCACGTCGCCCAAGGCACTTACGGCATCAACGCCGGCGAAACGGCGTCACCTGTGGCGAGCATCGCATGGCCCTTTCTGCTTGTGCCCTTTGCAGGAAGCCGCTTTTTCTGTTGGGCACCTCTGTTGCTCAACGTGATTGCCGGACTGGGCGTATGTGCGCTGGCTTCTTCCTGGGTAGACCGTTACTTTCGCCGAGGTTGGCAGCAGTTGCCGGAGGTAGCCCGCTGGCTGCTCGCTCTGGGCTTCGTTCTCACAGCCAACCTGCCAGCCCTGGCAATCACCGGCATGGAGCACACACTCCAGGTGCTCGTAGCCGGTGGTTGTGCCTTGGCCATTGCAGAGGCTTACTTCGGGCGCAGAATGTCTGGGTGGTGCCTTGTCTGCGCAGGTGTCGCACCGGTCATCCGGTATGAAGGCCTGGCGTTTACGCTTTCGGTATGCCTGGCCTGCTGGCTGGTTGGCAGGCGCAAGGCAGCTCTCGTTACCGCTATCTCCGCCATACTGCCGCTCCTGCTTTTCGGGGCATTTCTTCGTGCGCATGGTCTGCATTTTGTTCCTCTTTCCGTGATCACGGAGGGAAGACTTCTCCATGCGTCTGCGCTGCAGCACCCATACCGTTTGAGAATTCTGATGGCAATTGGGTCAGCGAACGCGAATGCTTACATCCATGACCCGCAGCGATGGCCCATTGTGGTCTTCTTTTTGCTATTGTGCGTGCAGGCATGGCGGACACGAAAAGCTCGGCTTCGACGCGATGTGTTACTCAGCGCACTTGTCGGGCTGGCGGTTCTCATGGTGTTAGGAACTTATGGCTACTTCTACCGCCTGGATGTTGCTTACCGCTTCTTCGGATTTCTGCTGGCGTTCGCCACTGTAGCAGAGTTTAAGTGGTTTGGCATGTGGCCGGCACTCGCAATGGGTGGCATGGCATCCGCGGTTTACGTTCTGGCGACAGTACAGGCGCCAGAAGCTGCCTGGGCAACTGCGCACGGGCAGAAGCAGGAACACCGGTTTGTTGCGTCGTTCTACAAGGGCAACGTCCTGGTAACAGATCCGGGGTGGATTGCGTTCGATGCACGGGATCGTATCTATGTTCTTAGTGCGGAGCGGTTCAAGGGAATGCAAGACATTCCGCGTCGAAGCGTCCTGGAAGAGCACCAGGTGCGGCTTGCAATGCTTTCTCCCCGTGTACCTGTGAGCCTGCCACCGGGATGGAAGTCTACTGCTGTGCTTTGCCGTTACGGAAATGGCTTCAACTGCACGACAATGTTTCATGCACCGGAGTTGGACGAGCACATGCTGCGCAACGATCTACAGACCTTTGCAGCTACGTTGCCGCCCGGTTCCTGGCTGATGGATCAAGACGGCAAGCGGAGTGATGTGCCATGATGCAGCTCGTTCCTGCCACGAAGCGGAAGTCCGCGAAGCTGGCCCTTCTGTTGCATGCCGCTACGACATGTCCATTTCCCTGATGTCACAACCATCGTGCGAGATTTTCCTTCTCAAGAGTGGGAGAAACGTATGGCAACGAAGAAGACGGCTACGAACAAAACGGGAACACCCAAGAGCATGCCAAGAGAAGGCCGCAATCCGCAGGGTGGACTCACGCAAAAGGGCCGCGAGTTCTTTGCCAAGCGGGACGGCTCGCACTTGAAGCCCGGAGTCACCGGCCCGGCGGACACACCGGAGAAGATGCTTCGCAAAGGCTCGTTTCTGGTCCGCACCTTTTCTCATCCCCGTGGACCCATGATCGATCCAAAAGGGCAGCCGACCAGGCTCGCTCTCAGCGCGCATGCATGGGGCGAAAAGGTGCCCAAGTCGATCAGCGAAGCACATAAGATCGCGGCCAAAGGGCACCAGTTACTCTCGCAGTATCACGCGCTACAGGAAGCAAGCGCGAAGCCCGCTGCGTCTGCGCGTCGCGCTCCTGCAAAGAAAGCGGCAAAGAAGGTGCCTGCAAAGAAGTCCGCTGCCGTGAAAAGATTCGACAGGAAGGCTGAATCGCGCAAGTAGCCGGAGACTGAAAGGCACACGTATTCTGGAAGCATGAGGCTTGAGGTTCTCTTCTTCGGTGTACTGCGCGATCGGTTCGGTGAGCGTGAGACCCTCGCACAGTTTCCGGGCAACAGCGTTGCCGACTTGGTGCGCTACTACCGGGTCATCGCACCGGAACTTGGTGAGCTTTGGTCATCGGTCGCAGTTGCCGTGAATCAGCAATATTCTCGCGCTTCAGCCCCCTTGCAGAACGGGGACCAGGTCGCTTTGTTACCGCCGGTGAGTGGCGGATCGTTCAGGAACATCCATGCAGATTGAGCTTGTCTATGTACCTATCGACGCCGCCGCAGTCCTAAGCGGCGTCAAGGCCGGCGAAGATGGAGCGGTCACCGTTTTCGACGGAATCGTCCGGAACAACACGAAAGGGCGGCAGACTCGCTACCTGGAATACTCCGCGTATGAAGACATGGCGCTCGACCAGATGCGTGCGCTCGGGGCCGAGGCAATTCAGAGGTTCGGCGTGCGCAATGTGGCCATGGTGCACCGCTTGGGCCATTTAGAGGTTGGAGAGACCAGCATTCTGATCGCGGTCGCTTCTGCCCACCGGGGTGTCACCTTCGACGCATGTCGCTGGCTCATCGACACGCTCAAGCAGCAGGTGCCAATCTGGAAGAAGGAAGTTTTCGTGGATGGCGCGGTGTGGGCGCCAGGCGAACCATTCCCCGCAGAGATTGCACTGGGCTGAGCAGGCAGGCTAAGCTCACCGAGTTGGAAGATATCTCGTCCAACGCAGCGGAGCGTCCGTTGAATCAACGAATCATTTTTTGTGCGACGCTCGTTGCGAACCTATCCTTTGCAATTGCAGGAAACCCCTGCTCAGCGCAACAGGAAAGCACACCGGCGCCTGTCTATCGTGTTGACACGAGGCTGGTCAATGTTCCGGTAAATGTGACCGACGCGCACGGCGTTGCGGTTCCTGACTTGCAGAAGAGTGACTTCGCAGTAAAGGAAGATGGCAAGCCGGAGAAGGTCGCCATCTTCGAGCGGCAATCGGCCAGCCCGCTCTCGATCGTGATGGCGGTGGATACCTCCGGATCGGTGCTTACCCAGTTCCGCACGGAGAAAGACGCGGCAAAACGATTCGCCAGGGACATACTTCGCGAGCAGGACGAGATGGATCTGATCTCGTTTTCGGAAGACTCAGAGGAACTCGTTCCATTCACAAATGACCCGAAGCGAATTGAGCAAGGTCTATCCGGCCTGAAGCGAGGCGACGACACGGCCCTTTACAACGCGATTTACGTTGCGGCAGGGCGGCTTGGCGAAGCCAGGCCCGATGCGGAACGCCGCCGCATCCTGGTGCTTGTAACGGATGGTGGGGATAACTCCTCCAAACGCGAGATGAGCTACAGCAAAGCCATTGAACAGGCGCAGCGTTCTGGTTGTGCGATCTATCCCATCATCATCGTGCCGATTCTTGCAGACGCCGGGCGAAACGTCGGCGGAGAACACGCCCTCATCCAAATGGCGCAGGACACGGGCGGCAAGTACTTTTACGTAACTGAGCGCGAAGACCTGAAGACCGCCTTCGCCCATTTGTCCGACGACCTGCGTACGCAATATCTGCTTGGCTACTACGCCCCTCGCGGCAAGTCCTCCGGCCTGCGGCATATTGAGGTCACTCTGACGGATTCCACTTTGCAGGACAAGCTGAGCCTGCGCAGCCGTGTTGGCTACTACCCGGACGCGCGCTGAGTTCTCTGGGCTGCCGACCCGGCAGCGTATCCTGACTGGGCATGAGTTATTACGATCCAAGCCAGTTTTCTTTCGCTACGCCTGCTTCTGCAATCGCGCGCGAGGCCGGTGCGTTGTTGCGCCGCTACTACGAAAAAGGTGTTACCGCCGAGTTCAAGGGGGATGTAGACATCGTGACCGAGGCCGACCGCTCAAGTGAAAATCTAATCACGGAGCGCATACGCGAGGAATTTCCCGATCACGGAGTCTTTGGAGAAGAGGGCGTGCGTGAGCAGCTTGGCGCGGAGTACCGATGGTACGTCGACCCATTGGACGGCACGACAAACTTCGCGCACGGCTTTCCATACTTCTGCGTTTCAATGGGGCTGGAGCAGCGGCCTGCGGGAATCCCCGATGACGAGGATGGCGAGATTGTTGCCGCAGTGATCTATGAGCCGATGCGTGATGAACTTTTCCATGCCGAACGTGGCAGGGGCGCATGGCGAAATGGCAAACGCATTCATACCTCGGCTTGTAAGCAGTTGCAGGAAGCGCTGCTGGCCACGGGCTTTCCGTCACGCAAGCGGCATGAGTCGCCGAACATTCACTTCTACCACCAGCTCACGCTGCGCACCCATGGCTTGCGCCGCGCCGGAGCGGCGGCGGTCGATCTGGCTTACGTTGCCTGCGGCCGCCTGGATGGCTTCTGGGAGTTCAATCTAAACCCATGGGACACAGCCGCGGGGCTGTTGCTCGTCGAAGAAGCGGGCGGAGAAGTGACCCGTTTCGACGGCTCCGGATTCCGCCTCGATAGCAAAGAGGTGCTCGCGAATAACGGCAAAATCGGCGAGGAGCTGCGCGAGGTTTTCCGCACGATGTTTGCCGGAGAAGAGATGGAGCCCATCCCAACACCTGCCGAGTTCAAGCAGCGTCGTGAGGCAGCTTCACATGAAGGGCGTTCGTAAATCCGTCCGCAAGGGTCCGGGTTTAACAACTGTTATCATCGAGTTCTCGCGGAAAAGCGTTCTCTTGAAAGGATCCCTCACGCACCATGGCATATGTAATCGCTGAACCCTGCATTGGTACCAAGGACACGGCCTGCGCCGATGCCTGCCCTGTGGACTGCATCCACCCAAAAAAAGGCGAGACTGATAATGAGACGGTCGATCAGCTCTTTATCGATCCGGTGGAGTGCATCGATTGCGGTGCGTGCGTACCCGTATGTCCGGTATCGGCAATCTACGCAGCAGACGACTTGCCCGACAAGTGGGCGGAGTTTGCCGAAAAGAATGCGACACACTTCGGGCGGTAACTGGAGCCGGAAATCGGCCTGAAATAGGAAGACGCGCGGCTTTGGCTGCGCGTCTTGTCTTTTGCAACGATCACGCGATATGTGGTGCTTACGCCGAACATCTTCCAGTCCGAAGCGATTGTGCTGCGTACTTGGCCGTTTGCTGAGGCAGACCTGCTGGTTTCGTTCTTCACGCGCGACCACGGTATTGTTCGCGGTGTGGCGCGCCATGCCATGCGGTCAAGAAGACGGTTCGGTGGCGCACTTGAGCCGCTGACCGAGGTGCGCGCAACCTGGGCAGAAAAACCGAAGCAGGACCTCGTGCGATTGGACCAGCTGGAGATACTCTGGTCGCCTTTGCGTGAACCGGTGGATTTTGCCCGTGTCACAGGAC
>CALMAP010000167.1:19676-21664 GCA_937859825.1 uncultured Terriglobus sp.
TCACAGGACTGGCCGTGATTGCCGAGGTGATGGAATCGGCACTTCCTGACCGCGCTCCGGAGGATGACATCTATCGCCTCGTGCTGGCTGTGACCAAGCGACTGAAGGGTGGGAATGTCTTCCTGCCGGTGACCTACTTCCTGCTCTGGGTTAATCGTCTGCTGGGCTGGATGCCTGAGCTGACGCGATGCACTCTGAGCGGCGACTCCTTGCGTGGTGAGGACGTGTACTTCTCGCCCATGCGTGATGGTGTGTTTGCGGCGACGCACCGGCCGCAGGGCAGCGTTCTTCTCTCAGCCGAATCCTGCCTGCTGGCAGAACGCATCTATCGAAGTTCGCTCGATGCGCTTGCGGTCGAGCCGTGGCCCAGAACACGCGGTGCTGACCTGCGTCGGTTTGCTGCCGCTACGCTTGAGCGGCACCTGGAAGAGCGAATCGTGAGCCTCCGCCTGCTCGCCAGGCTGTAACGTCGCGGTTACAGCTTTGGCTTACCACCACCGGCTGCGATCCAGTTGTCGACGCGCTTGTCCAACACGTCCAGGGGCAACGCGCCGGAGTCGAGCACCAGATCGTGGTAATCGCTTAGGGAGAACTTCGGTCCCAGCTTCGTCCGTGCGCGTTCCCGCAGTTCCAACAATTTGAGTTGACCCATCTTGTAGCCGAGCGCCTGCGCAGGCCACGCGATGTAGCGGTCCGTTTCCGCCTGAATGTTGGTCTCATCGATGCCGGAGTGGTCGTGGAAGAAGTCGACCATCTGCTGACGCGTCCAGTGTTTGCTGTGCACTCCGGTATCCACCACGAGGCGGATCGCACGCCAGATGTCAGCCTCGAGGCGACCATAGTCGCTGTACGGATCTCGGTAAAAGCCGGCATCCTTACCGAGACGCTCCGAGTAGAGGCCCCAGCCTTCGGTGTAAGCGGTGTAGTAGCTCTGCTTGCGGAACTCCGGAAGACCGGTCAGCTCCTGCGAGATGGCGATCTGCAGGTGATGCCCGGGCAGCCCCTCGTGGTAGGCAACGGCCTCTACATTTTCCAGCCCACGGTCGGCGAACTTGTACGTGTTGACGAAGACTTCGCCTGGCCGTTTGCCGTCTGGCGTGCCGGGCTGGTAGTAGGCCTGTGCCTGCTGCTGCTCCATGTAGGCCGGCACCCGCTCGATGGTGAGCGGAGCCTTCGGCAACCGCCCGAAGAGTTGAGGCAGTTTTGTCTTCATTGCATCCAGGTAGCCCTGATAGGTAGTAACAACCTGCTCCGGCGAGGTGGCGTGCAGCTTCGGATTGGTTTTGAGTGAGGCGTTGAACGCCTTCAGATCAGTGAAGCCGAGCTTCTTTGCGATGGCGAGCATTTCGGCTTCGTCCCGTGCGACCTCGGCAAGACCAATCTTGTGGATCTCGTCTGCGGACTTGTCAAGCGTCGTGCTCTGGCGGATGCGGAATGCATAATAGGCTGCTCCATCCGGAATGGCGGAGATGCCCGACTCTTCGTGAGCTTTGGGAATGTATTGTGCGGTAAGGAAGCGCCCGAATCGGGCGTATGCGGGCAGTACCTGCGTGGTGACAGCGTTGGTTGCTTCTTTCTGGATGCGCTTCTGCTCGGCTGCGGGCACGCTTGAAGGAAACTTCTTCAGCGGTGCGAGAAACGGGCTTTCTTCCGGTTTCATGGATGCCAGCTTCTGCACCTGCTTGAGCACCTGCTCCATCAAAAAGCGTGGCGGCGTGCGGCCTTCATCCGCGCCGAGGGTCATGCTCTCCTGCACCTGCGCGAAAAGCCGCGGGACCTTCTGAAGGCGGGCAATCAGGTTGTCATAGTCCTTCACGTCGTCGAAGGGCATGATCGCGATCGTCTGCGGGATGGAGGTCTGCGGGCCGTTGAACTGGTTGACCGGCATCTCCCATTCTTTGAAGCGGGCACCTTCCTGATCGTCGATCAGCGTCCTCACGAGCAGATCGATGGAGAGCTTCTGCTGGTCACTGAGACCCGCCGTGCTG
>CALMAP010000167.1:21674-24253 GCA_937859825.1 uncultured Terriglobus sp.
GACTGCGCCAAGCTTCTCGAGATAGGTTCGTCCAAGCGCAAGCCGGTTGTTCTGCTCCGCTCCGGAATAGTCACTCCAGGAATCGTTGTAACGCTTGTCGCCGACCGAGGTAGCAGTCTCAGGCGAATGTTTCAGCACTTCCTGCCAGTACTGATCGAACAATTTGTCGAGCGGAGCCGTGTTCTGCGTCGCGTTTTGGCTGAAGCAGGGGAGCGCTAGGCTTACTGCGAAGGGAAGAGCAAGAAAAGAGAAACGGGGCGACTTCATTTGTGAGAAGTTTACGCCCCGTTGTCGAGGGTTGTTGCCATGTGGGTTAGTACTGCGGCATGACGCTGTGCGCGTCCAGCATGCGGTACAGGGTCGATCGGCTGATGCCGAGCAGCTCTGCGGCCCGCAGCTTGTTGCCATTGCAGCGGAGTAAAACGTTCTCGACATGGCGGCAGACCACAACATCCAGCCGCCAGTGACGAAGGTCGATTCGGGGTTGAGACGGTTGTTCCTGCGTTGGCGTCGGTACTGCGCGTAAGTTGTTCACACAAGTTGTATCGGCGCATCTTTGAAAAGTTTGAGTTACTTACATCGCAAAAGCATCGAGGAGGCCGAGGCCTCCCCGATGCGGGCATTCAAGCTTTTCGCCTAGGCGCTTGTCTTGACGCAGTAGGTGTCGAACGCACGCGCCAACTCCTGCGCTATGGCGGGGGCGTTCGAGGTCTCAATCGCAGACCTTTGCATCAGGTAGACCAACTGCCCGTCACGGAAGATCGCGATGGAGGGCGACGTTGGCGGATGGCCGCCGAAGTGCGAGCGCGCTGTTTCCGTAGCTTCGCGATCCTGTCCTGCAAAGACGCTGACACTGGTGTCGGGCTTCTGCGTGTGCTGCAGGGCCATGCGCACGCCCGGCCGCATCTTGCCGGCGGCGCAACCGCACACAGAGTTCACGACAACCATGGTGGTACCAGGCTTTGCAAGCACCTGCTCGACCTCTGCGCCACTACGCGCTTCCTGGATACCCGCGCGCGTAAGCTCTTCGCGCATCGGAATCAGCATAATCTCTGGGTACATCCGTGTCCTCCCGCAGCCTCGCTACGTGAGCGGCCGCACTTACGATTTTATCCTGAGCTGCCGGCTCACGGCAGCCAGGTTTGCACCTCCGGGCGAATGCGACGCTGGTAGGCTCAGAAATGAGGGCTGAAGTGGATTCGAGCACCAGCGGAAGGCAATTCAAAATCCTGCAGAACGTTCCGCTTGCGCCGTTCACCACGCTGGGGGTAGGCGGTCCAGCGCAATGGTTTGCCACGGCCTGGACGGAGGACCAGGTTGGAGAAGCTGCGCAGTTCGCGTCGTCACGCGGCTTGCGCCTCTTTGTGCTGGGCGGCGGCAGCAATCTGCTGGTGAGCGACGCCGGGTTCTCCGGTCTTGTGCTCCGAATCGCCATGGACGGCATGGTCTTTCATGCAGCATCCAAATTCGCCAAGGTGCTGGTGGATGTCGCTGCAGGTGAGAATTGGGACGCATTCGTACAGTCCGCGGTAGAAAGAGACCTTGCAGGCATTGAGTGCCTTGCGGGCATTCCGGGCACGGTGGGTGGCACACCCGTGCAGAACGTGGGTGCCTACGGCCAGGAAGTCTCGCAAGCCATACGCCGGGTGCGATGCTTTGACCTGACGACCGGCTCATTTGTGGAGATGGAAAACGCGGCCTGCGCCTTTGCCTACCGGACCAGTCTTTTCAACACTTCGGAGCATGGCCGTTACATCGTGACGAACGTGCAGTTCGAATTGCAGGAGCATGGTTCACCGAACCTTACCTATGCCGACCTGCAACGCCGGTTCGTCAAGTCTTTGCCAAGCCTGACCGAAACCGCTGATGCTGTGCGCACCATTCGCAGAGGCAAGGGAATGGTTGTTGATCCGGCAGAACAAGACTCGCGTTCCGCGGGATCATTCTTCAAAAATCCGATTGTGGAACGAAGCATCTTGAAGCAGGTTGCCGAGGCGGCAGGACTGGATACATTTGCAGTGCCGCACTGGCCAATGGGGGCGTCGTGCATTAAGCTGCCCGCGGCATGGCTGCTGGAGCGGGCTGGATTTGAACGCGGGTACTCGCTTGGGAACGCCGGGATTTCCTCGAAGCACACACTTGCGCTCATCAATCGTGGCGGCGCGACGGAAAGCAACATCGCACAACTGCGTGACCGAATCATCGCAGGCGTTCGTGACAGGTTCGGCGTGCAATTGGAACAAGAACCTGTGAACGTCCGCTAACGGGTCTCGCTGATTTGGAGGCTCTGCAGCAGCGAGCCGCGTTCCTCCGCAAGCACCTCTTCCGCCGTACCCCTCGCAATGATTCTTCCGGAGTCCATGCGCAACACCTCTTCTCCGCAGCGGAATGCTTCCGCAACGTCATGCGTAACAGAGAGCACCGGCATATTCAGTTGTGTACTGTATTCACGCACGGTCGCAATCAGTCGTGATTGCTGGCTGCGATGCATTCCGGTAAAGGCTTCGTCCAGCAACAGGAGACTGGGTCTGCTTGCGATCGCGCGGGCAAGGGCTGTTCGCTGCTGCTCCCCGCCGGAG
>CALMAP010000167.1:24263-34617 GCA_937859825.1 uncultured Terriglobus sp.
GCGGACGTTTCCTCACAATCGCCTGCAGTTCAAACGCGTTTCTAAGATCGTCGAGGAACCTGGTGTTGTCAGGTTCCTGCCTGCAGCCAAATACCACATTGTCACGCACCGAGAGGTGAGGAAACAGCGCAGGCTGCTGTGCGACCAGAGCAATCCTGCGCCGGTACGCAGGCAACCTGCTCACATCCCGACCATCAAGAGAAACCGTGGAGCCTCGCGGCGACCACAGGCCAGCCATCAGGCGCAGCAGAGTGGACTTACCTGATCCCGAAGGGCCGAAGAGCACGGTCCAATTCGCAGAAAAATATTCGTCAATCTGCATCCTGAGCGGACCCAGGGCCGCATTGCAGGAGACGTGCTGTCCCAAACGCGCCTCAGAGGTGCTCATGCAACCTCGGCCTGCGTGCGTGGCCGCGCGTAAAGCAACAAGAGCGCCGCAGTTGAAAAGAGCAGCAGGAGCAAAGCAAGCTGGTTTGCTTCATGGAACTGACCGTTCTCAATCAGGTCGAACAGAGCGATGGAGAGTGTTCGTGTGCGCCCGGGTATGTTTCCGCCCAGCATCAGCACAACACCGAACTCGCCCACGGTATGGGCAAACGCGAGCACTGCGGCGGCAAGGACCGAGCTCTTTGCAAGCGGCAGCGCGACTCGCAGAAACACCTGCAAAGGCGAGGCGCCGAGCGTAGCGCCGGCTTCAAGATAGCGCCGGTCAACGGAACGCAATCCCGCAACAATTGGCTGTACGGCAAAAGGCAAGCTATACACAACGGAACCGACGAGAAGTCCTGTGAAGGAGAAGGCCAGCGTGTGCCCCAGCAGGTCCCTTAGCAAACGCCCGGGCCCTGTAAGCGGACCGAGAGCTACCAATAAATAAAAGCCGAGCACCGTCGGTGGAAGAACCAGTGGCAGCGCAACAACAGCCTCGAGAAAAAAGCGTAGACGGCTTTTTCCAAATGCGATCAGGTATGCCAGGGGCAGGGCCACGAGCAGGAGAACCACGGTGGTCAGCGTAGCCAGCCGCAAGGTTAGCATGAGTGCACTGCTGTCGAGCGGCGTGGTCATTGGCTACGATTCTAGACAGATCAAGTCGTACAACTGGTGCTTGATATTCGGTCTACTGGATTTTTTGCAAACCAAGTTCCGGTAGGTGGTTCTGGATCTCATCGCTGGTGATGTAGTTCAGAAGGACGTGTGCCTGTTCGCGGTGCGAGCTTGCCTTCATCACCACCGCGCATTGCCGTATGTCCGGGTAGACGGAAAGGGGAAACAGTACGAAGCTGCCCGTTGCCTTGTACTTCGGCGACATCGCAATCGTCTGCGAAAGGAAAGCCAGTTCCGCGTTTCCGCTCAATGCGAACTGCGCGGCTTGCCCTACGGATTCGGCCTCAACCAGGTGGGGAGCAACATTGGGGAAATAGCCCATCTTTTTCAGAGCAGAAACGGCAGCCCGTCCGTAGGGAGCCCGGTCCGCGTTCGCGATGGCGACACTCTTCAGGTCCTTGCGCGCGAGAGTATCCAGCGAGAGCGGCTTGAAGCGCGAGTCGTTGCGCTCCCACAGAACGAGCAGTCCTTTTGCATAGGGGGTCGGATTCACAGCATCGGCAAGATTCGCCGCAACGACATGTTCTGCAAAGACAAAATCGGCTGAGAAGAAGATGTCCGCTGGCGCGCCGTTCACGATTTGTTCTGCAAGCGTTGCGGAAGCACCGTAGCTAACCTTCAATTTGATGCCGGTGCGCCGCTCGAAATAAGGTCCGAGCACCTCAAGCACTGGTTGCATGTCGGCCGCGGCGAAAACGGTCACCTCGCCGCCTGCATTTGCCTTGGGCTGCACCTGCTTCTGTGCGGAGAGAAACGAAGGCAAACACAAACTAACGATGCCTGCAAGCGCCAGCATGATGTTGCGCAGGCGGCGCGTGCGATACCCTAAAGCTGAAAATGTTGAGTCGATCACACCAACTCAGATGCATTGCGAACGACACACGCATCGACCCTTCCGAGGTCGCAAGCGATTTTCGCGATCCCGAAACGCGGGAACTGTACGAGGTGGAGTACCCGTGGAGCGAAAGCCGCACTGGCACCGACGGATCCGCGCGCAACTTGCCGAATGCTTCCGCGTTGCGCCATCTCTGGGCAGAACGGCGCAATTCCACCCTGCCCATCGACCAGTCCGGTGTGTGGCGATACCGCGAACTGCTGCCCATTCTGAAGAATGACGAGTACGCAGTAACTCTTCGCGAGGGAAACACGCCGCTATATGACTTGCCTCGATGCGGAAAGCTGCTTGGGCTCGATTTCCTGCTTGCGAAGCATCAGGGAATGAATCCGACGGGTTCATTCAAAGACACAGGTATGACGTCGGCGCTCTCGGTTGCCGCTGAGCGAGGCTTCCAGTGGGTCGCCTGCGCCAGCACAGGCAACACCTCTGCTGCAATGGCCGCGTATGCGGCACGCGCTGGTCTGCGCTCCATCGTCTTTATTCCTGAGGGCAAGATAGCCTGGGGCAAACTCTCCCAGAGTATGGATTACGGTGCGCTCACGGTTCAACTCAGAACCGACTTCGACGGCTGCGTTCGGATGCTGGCGGAACTGGTCAAGCGGCATCCGATTTACCTCTTGAACTCGGTGAATCCGTATCGGCTGGAAGGGCAGAAAACGCCTGCGATCGAGATTTGTGAGCAACTCGACTGGCAGGTGCCGGAGCATGTGGTGGTGCCCGGCGGCAATCTGGCCAACGGCTCCGCGCTGGGCAAGGGTTTTGCGGAGCTGAAGCACCTCGGCTTCATCGATCGCATCCCAAAGCTTTCCGTGATCCAGGCAGAAGGCGCAAACCCGCTCTTCCAGTGGTTCACGAACTTGGAGAATCAGTTGCGGCCCGTTACCGCAGATACGCGCGCCACTGCGATTCGCATCGGCAATCCTGCAAGCTGGCGCAAGGCAGCTCGTGTTATCGAGGCCACTGGCGGATGGTGTGAGCAGGCATCCGAATCCGAGATCGCACTGGCCAAGGCGCAGATCGGTGCTGAGGGCATTGGCTGCGAGCCTGCCTCTGCCGTGACCCTTGCGGGAACGAAGAAGCTGGTGCAAAGCGGGCACATTCAGCCCGGCGAGCGCGTTGTGCTGATTCTGACGGGTCACACATTGAAAGACCCTGAGTACACCATCGACTTCCACAAGGACCTGCTGGCTACAGGTGAGGCAGAAGCGAATCCCTATCGCAAACCGCCGCTTGTGCTGGAAGCCAACGAAGCCACGGTTCTGCGTGCCCTGGAAGCGGAGATTACCCGGCCGTGAGCGTGGGCTGGCCGGCAACTCCTGTCGAACTGAAGCTGCCCGCTACCTCTGCCAACCTGGGTCCGGGTTTCGACGCCCTTGGCCTCGCAATGGATTTTCACCTGCACGTTCGAGCGGAGTTGTCCTCAAAGTTCCACATTACTGCGAGCGGCCGCAACGCAGCCTCAATCGAGCAGCTTGACGACAACCTCATTGTCTCCACGTACCGAGAGGTGCTTGCAACCGCCGGCATCGATGCGCTGCCCCTCTCTCTGTTGATTCGAAATGAAATTCCCCTTGGCATGGGTTGTGGCTCATCCGCGGCCGCGCTTGTGGCAGGCGTGGCGCTCGCAGCACACTTCGGCAGTCTTCGATGGTCGAGGGAGAAGGTGCTTACGGAAGCGTCGCTGCGTGAAGGCCACCCCGACAATGTAGCGGCATGTGTTCTAGGTGGACTGACCGTTTCAGCCATGCATTCTGTCGGGAGCGGACCGGCGCGAGTTGCGGCGGTTTCGCTGCAACCACTCGTTCGGTGGAAGCTGTTGCTGGCGTTTCCGCAGAGCTCGCTTTCGACAAAAAAGGCGCGTGCGCTGCTACCTGAGCAGTACAGCCGGGCCGCCGCGGTCACGAATGTGCAGAACGCTTCGCTATTGACCGCTGCATTTGCGACAGGGCGTGGCGATGTGCTGCAGACCGCCATGAACGACCGTCTGCACCAGCCTTACCGCTCACAGGTTTGTCCGCTGTTGCCTGCTTTGCTACCGCTGGCCGGAGCAGGCGACGTGCTGGGCGTGGCTCTCTCTGGAGCCGGACCATCGGTGTTGCTGGTTTTACGCGAGGATGCGGATGCGGAGCTGGCCGTCTCCAAGGTCAAGCAACAGGCTATGCAGGCGGGTCTGTCCGTCGAGACGCTGCTGACATCCATTGCAGGTCCTGCAGCGTTGTTCTTCGCTGGAGATTAGGTCCGCGTACGAGGATCGGCGTAATCGCGCATTGCGTCGCCAAGGAATGAGAACGAAAGCACACACAACATCACCGCCGTGGCCGGAAATGCGGCCATATAGGGCGCATCGAACAGGTGCGATCGCGAATCGTTCAGCATGGAGCCCCAGCTTGCCGCAGGTGGCGGAACCCCGAGTCCGAGAAAGCTGAGAGTCGCTTCGGCCAGCACCGCAGCCGCCATGCCGATGGCAGCCTGCACGATGACAGGCTGAACGATGTTCGGCAGAATATGCCTGCCGAGAATACGCAGGTTGGAAGCGCCAAGGGAGCGGGCAGCTTCCACGTACTCCAAATTGCGCGCGGCCATCACCTGCGCGCGGACGAGCCGGGCGTAGTTCACCCACCCCGTGATGGCCAAGGCCAGGATAAGATTGCGCACGCCCGCTCCGAGAAACGCAACGAATGCGATGGCCAGCAGGATGCCGGGCATTGCTAAGAAGGCATTCATCACGTAAGTGTTCAGCAGGGTGTCTCGCCACCCACCGTAAAACCCTGCGATCGCACCAGTCACAATTCCGGCCAGCAGAGATACCGTAACCACCGTGACCGCCACGCCAAGCGAGATGCGTGCTCCAAACAGAACGCGGGTAAAGATGTCCCGGCCAAGCTCATCTGTTCCGAACAGGTGACCCGTGGAGGGAGGCAAGAGCCGATGTGCAAGGTCGAGCGAAGCCGGGTCGTGAGGAGCAATCATCGGTGCAAGAAGGGCCACCAAAATAAAGGCGGAAAGCACCGCAATCGCAGCAATGGTGGCAGGACTCCTCATCCGACCATGCTACGGGATGACCACTGTCGCAGGGGCCATGAGTAAACTTTGCCCAGGGCTGGACGATTTTGACTCACTCGAACTTGCGGTCACTCATGAGAAACTAATTCCAAATCAAAAACCTGCAGACCTGTAAGGAGCGCTCAGCGCCCAACGCCTCAGGTTACCTGCCGGGGAGGATGAGGAACAATGGATTTGAAGCAGGAGCGTGTCGTCGTTGCAGGTGCCGGGGGATTCATTGGCGGTCATCTGCCCCGGGCCCTCGTCAATGCAGGTGTTCCCGTAGTTGCAGCCGTCGATATCAAGCCGCTGAACGAGTGGTACCAGACCAGCGAAGGGCCGGACCTGAAGAACCTTTCTCTTGACTTGAAAGACCTGAACAACTGCCGCACCGCGCTTGAGGATGCAACGGTCTGCTTTGATCTTGCCGCGGACATGGGCGGCATGGGCTTTATTGAGCACAACAAGGCGCTCTGCATGCTCAGCGTGCTGACGGGAACCCACCTCCTGATGGCCGCGAAAGAAGCAAAGCTGAACCGCTTCTTTTTCTCGTCATCCGCGTGCGTATACAACGGTGATCTGCAGAAGACCCCGGATGTTGTCGCTCTGAAAGAAGCGGATGCCTACCCCGCTCTTCCGGAAGACGGTTATGGATGGGAAAAGCTCTTTACTGAGCGCATGTGCCGCCATTTCTATGAGGACTACGGCCTGGAGACGCGCGTAGCGCGCTACCACAACGTCTACGGCCCATTGGGAACGTGGACGGGTGGCCGGGAAAAAGCACCGGCAGCCATCTGCCGCAAGGTTCTCGAGGCAAAGGAAAGCGGACGCCACGAGATCGAAATCTGGGGCGATGGTCTGCAGACCCGTTCGTTCATGTACATCGACGATTGCGTCAAGGGTACGCAGATGATTACGCTCAGCGACATCCGTGAGCCCTTGAACCTCGGCTCGGATGAACTGGTCACCATCAATCAGCTCGTCGACATTGCGGAAGACATCGCCGGCATCAAGCTGAAGCGCAACTACAAGCTGGACGCACCCAAGGGCGTGAACGGCCGCAACAGCGACAATACGCTCATTCTTGAGAAGCTCGGCTGGGAGCCTTCCATTCGCCTGCGCGAAGGTCTGCGCAAGACCTATGAGTGGATCGAAAGTGAAATGCATTCCGAAGCGCCGGTTGGAGCGCACTGAGCGTGGTAAGTCAGGAGCTTCAATCCGGAACTTTGCCGATGGAGCACGGGAGGGCAGTGCAT
Organism: uncultured Terriglobus sp.; assembly: GCA_937859825.1. Taxonomy (GTDB): domain Bacteria; phylum Acidobacteriota; class Terriglobia; order Terriglobales; family Acidobacteriaceae; genus Terriglobus. Next base: position 30,561 of record CALMAP010000167.1, read on the forward strand.
CCTGATTTCGAGCAGATTCTCGGTGTCCGCTTTTTTACGGGGGATGTGCATCAGGCGGTAGACCGAATGTTGCAAGGTGGCCTTTTGGTTGTTCCTGCAGCCCCTGCGCTCAAAGACCTGCAGCACGCCCCTGCGTATCGTGCCTCGTTGCTGGAGGCGGACCTGGTCATACCCGACAGCGCCTTCATGGTGCTGATCTGGAATGCATTGCTGCGCGGCTCACGGCAGACCGGGCACCTCCGGCGGCTCTCCGGCCTGGAGTACCTGCGCGAACTGCTCAGGCGTCCCGAGATGAAGGTCCCGGAAAGCACGCTGTGGATCATGGCTGGGGAAAAATCAGCAAGTCTGAATCTCGCGTGGCTTGGCAATAACGGCATCGACGTTCCAGCATCGCATGTGTACATGGCGCCCATGTATCCGAAAGATGAAGGTGTCTCCCTGGAGGACCCGGAGCTGCTGAAGCTGGTGCACCGGTTGCGGCCCGCGCACATCGTGGTGACAGTCGGCGGGGGTACCCAGGAAAGACTTGGGCTTTATCTGCGCAGAAATCTGACATATGTTCCCGGCATTCACTGTATCGGCGCTGCCATTGCGTTTCTATCCGGCGATCAGGTCTCGGTCCCGGTCTGGGCAGACAAACTGTATCTGGGTTGGCTGCTGCGCGTGCTGGACGATCCCAAGCGCTACGGGCCTCGCTACTGGGACGCGCGTGATCTACTTACGCTGATGCTCCGGTATCGTGAACAACTTCCTCCGCTGATTTCAGCAAAGGCTTCGTAACAGGCGCAACCCTTTGTGGAAATTGCGTGTTTCTTCTTCATGGCTCGGTTCTGTCGTCTCATCCCGCTGCTGGTTACGCTAGGATCGTCCGTACCGTGTGCGATGTCTCAGGCGTCGATTGCACCCCTGCCTGAAAGTTCACCCTTCACCGTGGCGGAACAGTTCCTCTTCCGAAGTGTGAACGCAGAACGCGCGGCTGCCGGGCTTCCTTCGCTTACGTGGAGCAGGACACTCGTTCACGCGGCCCGTTTCCATGCCGCGCAGATGGGTAGCAGTCATACGTTGTCGCACCAACTGCAGGGCGAAGGTGACCTGCTACAGCGGGCCAGCCAGTCTGGAGCACATTTCTCCCGTGTCACAGAGAACGTCGCGGTTGGTCCATCTTTACCGCAGATGCACGATGCCTTGATGCGTTCGCCGCACCACCGGGAAAATATCCTCGACCCCAACGTCAACTCCGTCGCAATCGCCGTGCTTGGTTCGCATGGCGAGCTTTGGGCGGTGGAGGATTTCGCTCACGATCTGGCCAGTCTCAGCTTTGATGAGCAGGAGCAGCAGGTATCGTTTCTGCTGCAGAAGAGCGGCATTCCTGTTGAGTCGACGGAGAACGCACGCGATACCTGTGAGAAGTCCAGCGGCTACGTGGGCGCGCGTCCCGGCTTTGTGATGCGGTACATTACCAGCGACTTGCAGCGCCTGCCTGAGCAGTTGAAGCTGCGCATTGCGGAGCATGCATATACATCCGCCGCAGTGGGTGCCTGCACGGCACCATCCTCGCGAGGATTCGCCAGCTACAACATCGCCGTGCTGCTCTACCGTTAGGCCAGCGCGCGGGCTCGGCTGACGTTGGTGCGGCTGCTTTGACCCAGGTGCTACGCTTTTGCTATAAATGACTTGCGAGTCGAGCCGGCGCCCGCCCGCCGGCACCTCGTTACGTAACGTTCCGCAGTAGCTCAATGGCAGAGCATTCGGCTGTTAACCGAAGGGTTGTAGGTTCGAGTCCTACCTGCGGAGCCAATTTATCTGGCTTACATTGACCGTCACATAAATCAATGCGTGCAAGTAAGCGCAAGGGCCGCATAGCGTCTTATTGCGCCGTTGTCTCCTGGCAGCCATCTCGCCGCTTGTCCATTGCACCCTAAAGCTCGGACACAGTGGCTGCAGGTACAGATCCGAACGCTACTTCCTCCTCCCACCTTAGCGGCCACTCTCAAAGCCACGCCCGCAATACTCTTCCAGGAGCAGCATGGACAATCTCACGACACTGGTGTGCCTTTTTCACCACGACAATCACGCGCAACAGGCTCTCAAAGATCTCCGGAACGTAGGCCTGCCTGAATCTGCCATCTCGGTCATCGGCGGTGACGGTGCTACGGTGGACGATCTCGACAAGTCAGAACTCGCTTCACTCGGCATGCCCGATCGTGACTACGACCACCTGAAACACAGCATCCGCAATGGCGACATTGTAGTGGCCGTGTCATCCATTCAAAGCCAGGTAGCGGAAGTGGAACGGATCTTTGCGGACCATCGCGCGAAGAAAATCGACGATGTTGAAGCGGAATACAAAGAACCGGTCGCAGCAATTGCGCAGACTGGATTGCAAACCGATGAGGCGTCGATTCCAGTTGTCGAAGAAGACCTTGTAGTTGGCAAGCGGACAGTCGATCAGGGTGGCGTTCGCCTCTACCGGCGCATTGTGGAGATTCCTGTTGAGGAATCTGTTCAGCTTCGCGAGGAACACGTGAACGTGGACCGGATTGCAGTCGATCGACCCGTTACGAATGCCGACCTGGCCTTCCAGGACCGCACGGTGGAGCTTACCGAGACCGCGGAAGAAGTTGTTGTCGCCAAAGAGGCGCGTGTTGTGGAAGAGATCGTGTTGAGCAAGGACGCCACATCCCACGTGGAGACGGTGCATGACACCGTGCGGCATACGGAAGTGGAGATCGAAGAACTCCCCGGTACCGGTGCGAACGCCGGCAAGACCCAAAGCACCTACTGAGAAAGAGAGAACGATGGCTGATCGCATAAAAGTTTATGAAGAACAACAAAAGGGCAAGCTGCCTATATGGGCATGGCTGTTGCCGCTCCTGCTCCTGCTGGCCCTGCTCGCTTACTTCCTGACGCGGCACCATGAGGCTCCCGCGGCACCCGCACAAGTTGCTCCAGCGTCGCAGACCACCGCCAGCGCCTATCCGCAACTTGGCACCGTGAAATTCGATACGGACAAGGCAACACTCACACCGGAAGACCAGGCCACGCTGGACCGCGCTGCCGAGGCGATGAAGGGGAATCCGAATGCTCATCTTCGTCTCGAGGGCTACACCGACAGCACGGGGTCCGATCCCCACAACCTCTCGCTTTCGCAGCAGCGCGCCGTGACTGTAGCGGACTACCTGAAGGGAAAAGGCATTGAAGGCTCACGCCTGACCGGTGGGGGCTTCGGTGAAAGTAATCCGGCCGACACCAATGCCACTACGACAGGTAAGGCAGATAACCGCCGCGTCGAGTTGTTCACGCAGCAGCAGTAAACGAAGACCAGGAGATTGTTATGTCGAAGACCGTAGTAGGACTTTTCAGCAGTATGGAAGAAGCGCAGCGTGTGAAACAGCAGATCATCTCATCGGCTGCGGTGCGCGCCCACGAAATAAAGGTAATTGCAAATCACGAGAACGATGACTACGCAGAGACTGAACACCGTGGGTCCAGCATCGGTGACAAGGTCAGCCATTTCTTCAAGTCACTGACCGGCGGCGACGAGGACGTGCACAATCACTACGCCAACGGCCTGAATGGTGGTGGAGCACTCCTGACCGTGAAGGCCGATGATGACGAAGCACAGGGCATCGTTGTGTTGCTTCGTGAAAACGGTGCACGTGACATCGAAAACGGAAACGTGGACACCGACACCGGCTACAACGACATCTCTGCAGGATATCCCGGCACCACGAGCGGCCTGGCAGATGCCACTGGTACCGCTGCGACTGGATATGCAAACACAGGCAGACTTGCCGGTGAGACCGCGGTGGGAAGCGAGACGGCAATTCCGGTAGTCGAGGAGAGCCTGGTGGTCGGTAAGCGCGAAGTCGACCGTGGTGCGGTTCGTGTTTACTCGCACGTGGTCGAAGAGCCCGTTTCTGCAGACGTGAATCTGCGGGATGAGGTGATTCGGGTCGAGCGACGCGCGGTAAACAGGCCGGCAACTACGACCGATTTCGCCTCTGACCAGCAGGCGTTTGAGGTCCGCGCATCCGGCGAGGAAGCGGTTGTAGGC